>NZ_JCAIOM010000006.1:0-283859 GCF_059587025.1 Chryseobacterium sp. DZ-32 | reverse complement strand
TCAGAATAGGAAAATTCCTACTCTGATTTAAGTATATTTGAAATATTAAACTAGTCAACCTTTTTCAGGACTAGTCATATTCAAAAATTTTAGATTACGCTAAAACTTCTTTTACTTTGTTTGCAGCTTCTTCTAAAGTAATTGCAGAGTGTACCGGAAGACCAGACTCGTCAATTAATTTTTTAGCTTCTACAGCGTTAGTTCCCTGTAATCTTACGATCAATGGAACCGGAAGGCTACCCATAGCTTTGTAAGCATCTACAACCCCCTGAGCAACTCTGTCACATCTTACGATACCTCCGAAGATGTTGATCAAAATAGCTTTTACGTTTGGATCTCTTAAGATGATTCCGAAAGCAGTCTGTACTCTCTGAGCATCTGCAGTACCACCTACATCAAGGAAGTTTGCAGGGTTACCACCAGATAATTTGATGATATCCATAGTCGCCATTGCAAGACCAGCTCCGTTTACCATACAAGCAACGTTACCATCAAGTTTTACGAAGTTAAGACCTGCTTCACCAGCTTCTACATCCATTGGATCTTCTTCTCTTGTATCTCTCAGTTCAGCTAAGTCTTTGTGACGGAACAATGAGTTGTCATCTAAAGTTACTTTAGCATCTACAGCGATAATTTTGTTATCGGAAGTTTTTAATACAGGGTTGATTTCGAAAAGAGATGCATCAATACCTGTGTAAGCATTATAAAGAGAACCGATGAATTTTACAAATTCTTTGAAAGCATTTCCTTCAAGACCTAGGTTGAAAGCAATTTTTCTAGCCTGGAATCCCTGAAGACCTAAAGCAGGATCAATGATTTCTTTGTGGATCAAATGAGGAGTTACTTCAGCAACGTGCTCAATATCCATACCACCTTCAGTAGAATATACGATTGTATTTTTACCTTCAGCTCTGTCTAATAGAATAGAAACATAAAATTCTTTAGTTTCTGACTCACCTGGATAATATACATCCTCTGCAACCAAAACAGAATTTACTTTTTTACCTTCAGCAGAAGTTTGTGGAGTAATCAACTGCATTCCGATGATGTTCTGAGCGTTTTCTTTAAGCTTATCCATGTTTGGAGAGAACTTTACACCACCGCCTTTACCACGACCACCTGCGTGGATCTGAGCTTTTACTACCCACCCTTGAGCGCCAGTTTCAGCAGTTAGTTTTTCAGCAGCAGCTACAGCTTCATCTACATTGTTTGCAACGAAACCACGTTGGATAGCTACTCCATACTTTGATAAAATCTCTTTTGATTGATACTCGTGAAGATTCATATTATTTTTATTATTTTATTTTAATATTTAAAGGTTGACAAATTTACTAAAAAGACACGGAAGTTCAAGTTTATTGACTTAAAAATTAAAGTCTGGCTGACTTGATTTTTAACATATCTTCCTGTTTTCCCTTATTCTTTCGCTAATTTCTCAGATTGAACAGGTTGAATGTTCGTATGAGCCGTCTTCTTCTGTTAATTTTTATTTCCTAAATTCTGTTTTTGGCAAAATATAAGATCAGCATTCCCCAGCTCAAGATCATCATCAGACCTCCAAGCGGAGTGATAGGGCCTAAGAATTTAAGATTCATTCCCCAATAATCCTGCATACTTAAGAAATAGATGCTTACTGAGAATAAAAATGTTCCTGCAATCATTAAAATGGAAGTCCATTTTTCAGCAGATGTTTCGAATTTTAAGATATACCCGATGATCAACAGGAAAAAAGCTGCATACATCTGATATCTTACTCCTGTTTCAAAACTTTCCAGTCTTTCCACAGCTAATATTTTCTTTAAAGCGTGTGCTCCGAAAGCACCCAGGATTACAGAAACCATTCCGTAAACTGCTCCAAAAATTAATGTGATTGTTTTCATTTTATAACTCTTCTAATTCTAGGGTTAAATATTTTTTTGTTTTATCATCCTGCCAGGTTCCTGAAATTGTATTTCCATTCATATCTGCTTCTACAAAAGCTCTTGGGATCCATTTGCCCGCAGCTTCATCATAATGATCATTCTCAATAATGGAAATATGATTTCCTTTCATTTTACCGTCCCATGGGATCAGCTTTTTATTTTTATCATACCAATACAATGCAGTAAAGGAGCTTGTATCGTTTTCTCTTTCTCCTTTATATAAACGGCTGATAAAAACAGTGACAGGATATTTCCCATCTATTTTCCCTTTGTACAGCTTATTTCTGAAACTGGTTTTTTCTGTTTTTTCAGAACCTGAGATTAAATTTCTCGCGTAAGGACTCCAGTATTTTTCCAATTCCTTAAAAGAAAATTCTATTTCATGGCTGTCAAGATCATCCAGAGCTCTCATGGCATGGTTGGAACATCTTCCGGCAATAAATGTCAGTTTATCTTTTACAAAGAAATATCTGATATCTTCTAAAGTATGTTCTGTAAAACAGTCTTCATACATTGCAATCTGATCTTCAGTTTCCTCAGATGGATTTTTTTCTGCTTTCAGCTTGACCAGAAAGTCGGCAATTCTTTTCTTTACTCTTTTCTGAATGATACTTTCAACCATTTTCACGGAATTAGGTTGAAATAAATCTTCAGCATTGATAAAATTTCCTGTTCTCAGATCAAAGTTTTTCCAGATTAAAAACCCTTCCGGATAAGCACCTGAAGCTTCGCCGTCTATGGCAATGCTCAGGATATTTTCAGGAGTTTCAATTTTATCCCAACTATAAAAATAAAGATAGTTGGAATAGGAATTGGTTGCTGTAGATGCCAGTTTAAAAGGGTTTCCGCCAGATCCGGGAACATATTCCAGCTGATCCACCTGCAGAAATGTATTGATTTTATTTTCTACCCGTGGATTTTCAGGATAGGAAACAACCGGAAAAACGGTATCTTCAGTTTTAGGCTGCAGATTGCTGACTTTCACTTTTTGCTGCTGTGAAAAACTTAACCCGGAAATCAGTAAGAAAAATACAATACCCTTTTTCACTATTTTGATTTTAAGTACATTAAAATGAACTTGGCAACCAGTGTAGAAATCCCCAGTATGATAAACATATTGGCGAATTTTTTGGAACTTCTGAAACCTTCATTGTTTGTTTTCTTCAGAAAGAATCCAAAAAGAAGGAATACGATAGGCAAAATGATCTGTAGCATTAGTTTCCTCTCATTCTGTTAAATTCATTGATCACCTCATGGTGGCTCACCGTCTTATCTTTAAAATACGTTACAAAGTGCTGTTTTTCTTCTTCAGTAGCGCCCAATTGGTTCAGAATATTCAATAAGTGCATCTTCATATGTCCTTTCTGGATTCCTGTGGTCACCAGAGAGCGTAAAGCCCCAAAGTTTTGTGCAAGTCCTGAAACTGCCATGATGCTCATCAGCTCTTGTGCGGAAGGTTTCCCAAGAAGTGCCAGTGAGAATTTTACCAAAGGGTGAAGATTGGTAAGTCCTCCCACAACTCCAACAGAAATAGGAAGATCAATCCAGAATCTGAAGATTCCGTTATCTGTTGTACAGTGTGTTAAAGATCTGTATTGGCCATCTCTCGCAGCATAAGCATGTGCACAGGCTTCCGTAGCTCTGAAGTCATTTCCGGTAGCAATTACAACGGCATCTACTCCATTCATTACTCCTTTATTATGAGTAGTCGCACGGTAAGGTTCTATTTCTGCAATGGTAACGGCCTGCTTGAATTTAGAAGCAAATTCTTCCGGAGAAATTCCACTGTCATCTTTTAAATCTTCCATTTTACATGAAACCTCAGCTCTCACAATACAGTCAGGGGTAAAGTTGGAAAGAATATTCATCACAATCTGTAGTGAATTCTTTTCTTCCTGAGTAAAATCTTCGCTGGTAGCAACTTCCTGTCTCAAAGTTTTTCCAAACTGCTCAAGACATGAGTTGATAAAGTTCGCTCCCATTGAATCCACAGTATCAAAGCTTGCTTTCAACTGGTAATAATTCGGCATTTCTGCTGTTTTATCCACCAGGCTGATGTTTAAAATACCTCCGCCGCGTTTTCTCATATTCGCAGTGATATCTTCTGTAGCTTCAAATAATTTTTTCTTTAAACTGAAATTAAAGAAATGCAATAATTTATGGGGTTCTACATTAAAAATAAAGTGGGTGTGCCCTAGCTTTTCAGTGTTGATAATGGTTGTTTTAAAACCTCCTTTATCGATCCAGAATTTGGCAGCTTTGGAAGCAGCCGCTACTACTGAACTTTCTTCAACTGCCATTGGAAGCGCCAACAGTTTTCCATCGATTAAAAAGTTCGGAGCAATTCCGTACGGCATATAAAAATTGGAGATGGTATTTTCAGAAAACTCTTCGTGAAGCTTCTGAAGATCTGCATCATCATTCCAGTATTGTTTTAATATATTTTGATATTCCTGGTTTCCTTCAAGATATTCGTTTACGAGCCATTCGATTTTCCCCTGCTTTGGAAGCTTGGAAAAACCTTCGATTGGTTTATGATTCATGATATAAACTTTAATGAGCCGTAAATATAATGATTTTGAGACTCTTTTTTGTGGATAACTTACATGAAAAAAGGTTGACTTTTATCAATTTTGGAACTAATTTTGAACAATATTAAATTACAATTCAGATACAAAACATATCAAATCATTTTAAATATGAATTTTGACCGTCTTAAAGAAAAGCTTGAAATCCTTGCTGATGCAGCGAAATATGATGTTTCCTGTTCATCAAGCGGAGGTACAAGAAAAAATAAAAAAGGAGCATTGGGAGATAGTTCTGCAAGCGGGATCTGTCATACCTATACAGAAGACGGAAGATGTGTTTCTCTGCTTAAAATCTTATTGACCAATCACTGTATTTATGATTGTGCTTACTGCGTTTCCAGAAGTTCCAATGATATCAAAAGAGCTGCTTTTACAGTAGAAGAAGTGGTAGACCTTACCATCAATTTTTACCGCAGGAATTATATTGAAGGGTTATTTCTAAGCTCAGGAATTTTTAAAAACGCAGATACCACAATGGAAAGACTGGTAAGAGTTGCCAAAAAGCTGCGCCTGGAAGAAAATTTTAACGGATATATTCATTTGAAATCTATTCCGGGAGCAAGTGATGATCTGATGCAGGAAGCTGCGTTGTATGCAGACCGTTTATCCGTTAATATTGAAATTCCTACGGAGAGTGGATTAAAATTATTGGCGCCTGAAAAAAACAGACAGGATATGATCAGCCCGATGCGGTATATTCAAAAAGGCATCATTCAATATAAAGATGAAAAGAAAATCCTTAAGAAGGTTCCGAAGTTTGCTCCGGCCGGACAGTCTACACAAATGATTGTGGGAGCAACCAATGAAAATGACTTACAGATCATCAAAGTGGCCGATCATTTTTATAAAAATTTTAATCTGAAAAGGGTGTATTATTCCGGATATGTTCCGGTTCTGGAAGATCAAAGACTGCCCTCTTTAACCACAGAAGTCCCTATGCTTAGGGAAAACCGACTGTATCAGTCGGACTGGCTGATGAGATTTTATGGTTTTAAAGCAGAAGAAATTTTAGATCCCAATGTTCCTTTTCTTGATCTGGAAATGGATCCGAAATTAAGCTGGGCATTACGGAATCTGGATCAGTTCCCGGTGAATCTCCAGACTGCCGAATACCGGATGATTTTAAGAATTCCCGGAATCGGAGTGAAAACAGCGCAGAAAATTGTGAGTGCAAGACGTTTTCAGATTTTAACGATGGATCATTTGAAAAAACTCGGAGCGGCTGTCAACCGGGCAAAATATTTCATCGATTTTAATGCTGGGAATGCCTACCTGAAATACTTAACGGATAAAAACTTCAGAAAGCTGCTCATAGGCGGAAGCTCATCCAAATTTCATAACCAGTTTTCGCAACAGCTGACTTTGTTTTGATTTTAAACACAAATGACACCATATTTTCACAAATGGACACTAATTTATAATACAACACGACTGTCATTCTGACGAAGGAAGAATCTCTAGATTCTTCACTTCATTTTATTTCGTTCAGAATGACAAGCACACACAAATTTTAATTCAACACATGACAACTCTACTCTACGATGGAAGTTTTGACGGTCTTTTCACAGCAGTATTTGAAGTTTTCGAATATCGTTATAAAGATGTAGAAATTATAAGCAGGGAAAGGTTTCATCAGGAAAATATTTTTGCTGAGATTCACGAAGTCATTACCCAAACAGATAAATCTGAAAGGGTTTTGAATAAATTAGAACAGAATATTGGAAAACAGGGCGTTTACAAACTTTTAAAAGTTTTTTTATCGGAAGATCCGGAGCTGGAAAGCCTTATTTTATCTGCGGTAAGACAGTCAGTGAAGAATCCAGAAAATAATATTCTTGAAAACTTTGCCGATAATGATGTTTTAAAAATTTCAAAAATCTGTAAATCAGTAGACCGGGAAAGACACAGAATGACGGCTTTTGTCCGATTCGAAAAAATGCAGGATGGTGTTTTTTTCTCCAAAATAGATCCTGACTTCAATGTTCTTCCTTTAATCAGAAAACATTTTCACGACCGATACCAGGATCAGAAATGGATGATCTACGATCTCCGGAGAAACTATGGACTTCTGTATGATCTGAACGATTGTGAGTTTTTCTATCCTGATGAAAAAATTAATCTCCATAATTATCAGCAGAAATTTCATGATGAAGAAAACAATTATCAGATACTCTGGCAGCGATATTTCACAAAAACCAATATCGTGGAAAGAAAAAACATGAAACTCCATATTCAGCATGTTCCCAAAAGATACTGGAAATATCTGACTGAAAAATGGTAGCCGTAATTCCATATTGTGGATAACTTTTTATTTGGATGATAAAAGCTGCGATTTCAAATTATTTTTTGACCCATATTTTTTAATCTCTTCATTTTACGGAAGATAGAATCCACATTAATAGAAAACCCATATTGTGGATAACTTTTTTGAGTTAACATACCGTTAACATTGAAAATAGTTCAACATCAATTTTCTTATAAAAATGGAGGAAATAAAGCCAGTTCCAGGAAGTAAAGGAATATAAAAATATATTATAAACCCATGTAAATCTGTGACCTACAGATTCAAAAACTAAATCAACATTTCCAGTTTGTGGATAACTCTCACTTTCTGATGGTCCGTAACGCTTTTTTTACAATATACTGCGTTTCTTTTGTCGGACTTTCCCGAAGCCATTCATCACAGATTTCCACTACAAATTCGGGTTGTGATTTGCTGGCATCATTCAGCCAGTTGCCTACGCTGTCCTGTACATATCTGGAGGAATCTGATCGTAAAGGTTCCAGAATTTCCAGTCCGAGTCCCGGATTTTGTTTTAAAGCATCGATATGTTCACACCATACCCCTCTCGGTCTTGTAGATTCACTGGCAAAACGTCTTACGTTCTCATTGTCATGTATGGTCCACGTTGATAATATGGATACACTTTCTTCCAGGTTTCTGGAAATATCCGGACGCACTGTCATCCAGCAGATTTCCCTTACCCCAAAATGAGAGTCAAAAGCGAAAGGCTGAATTTTTTCTAATTTTTCTCTGAGTTTTAAATCGTTGTTTCTTCCAATCGTATAAGCTGCCCAGCACCGTACCAAATCTGCGGGATGAACTGACAATTTAAAAAGAAATTCGTCATCCTTATTTTTCAAAGCCAGATTAAGAAGCCCAACACCAATTGCTTCATTAATGGTATTGACAGTTTGCTTTTTCAGCTGGTTTACATTTTCTAAAACGGGTGTCAAATATTCCTTACGATCATTCTGTAAAAGCAGATTTTCCAACAGCAATCTTTGATCTACAGCCAGCCATTCCGTAAGATTGGCGGTTTCAATTTCTCCTCTGTTCAGCTGATCCAGAATATCCGCTGGAATATCTTTGATGGAGCGGGCTCCTTTTCGTTTTTCTGTCATACTATTTAATGATTACCTTTACAAAAGTCTGAAAGTGGGCGGAGAAAAACAATACCGCACATTTTTACCACATAGGGATAAAAAAGTCAATTTTATGGAAACAAAGGGAAGAGCTGAAGAAAATAAAATATGTCCGTTGGAAGTTGCTGTCAATACTATCAGTGGAAAATGGAAAATTCCCATTGTCTGGCAGATTAATGAAGGCAAAAAACGTCCCAGTGAGTTTTTACGCGGGATTGCAAAAGTGGACCGCAGGGTTTTGAATCAGCAGCTGACTGAAATGGTAGATGATGGCATTTTAACAAAACAATCCTTTAATGAACTACCTCCAAGGGTTGAATATACCTTGACAGAACTTGGGGAAAAACTTGTGAAGATCCTCTGGCAGCTGAATGATTGGGGTAAATTGTTGATTCCTGGAAAAGAGGAGTCGTTGAACCGATAAATTTTCAAATAAGATATTGGCGGATAGGTGAAAAAAAATGATATTTGTGTTCACTAAAACGCATGAAAAAAGTTATCACAGGAATCATTGTTATTCTCATTTACATAGGCTGTACAAAAGAAAAAATATCAGACCGTTTATTACCTGAACCAGATAAAAATGAGCATTTAATTGCTGAAAATGCTTTAAAAATCAATAAAGGTAAAAATACCATCAGGCAAAGATTTTCACCTCCGGAAGGGTATGAGTGGATGGAAGAAAAACCTGGCTCTTTCGGGCATTTCATTGAGAATTTCAAACTCAAACCTTACGGCAGCCAGATTGTAAAATATGACGGGACACCTATTTCTACCCAGCATCTTCATGAAGCGGTTTTTGATATTGATACCGGAAATAAGGATCTTCAGCAATGTGCTGATGCAGTCATCCGAATGAGAGCTGAATATCTTTATAAGGCAAAAAAATTTAACGAAATTAAATTTCATTTTACAAGCGGTGATCTTTTCAGCTGGAATGATTATAAAAACGGAACGAGAGCTTTTGTCAGCGGAAATTCTGTCAACTTCAGAAGAGCTGCGTCTTTTGATGATTCTTATCAAAGTTTCAGAAATTATCTGGATGTCATTTTTAATTATTCAGGAACGATTTCATTAAATAAAGAAACAAAACCGGTCAATAAAAATTCAGATCTGAAAACAGGAGATATTTTAATCACACCGGGAAGTCCCGGACACATTGTTTTTATTTCCGGTGTCTGCCGGAATAAGGAAGGAAAAAGATTATTCTTATTAAGTGAAGGATTCACCCCGGCGCAATCAGTTCATGTACTTTCAAATCCGTTTAATCCCTATTTTACGCCCTGGTATGACCTTGACATCCATGCTGAGGAGACCAAAACTGCACGATATTTTTTTAAACCTACAAACTTCAGAAGCTTTTAATAATTTATATTCAAAACTATTGGAAACTTACTACGATAATCTGAACTTGTTTTTGTAAATTTGTTTTCGAAATTTTTTACTTGATGAAAGAGAGTGCTGTAAAAAAAATTGCAGTTCTTACTTCAGGAGGTGACTCTCCGGGTATGAATGCGGCGTTAAGAGCGGTAGTAAGAACCGCCAATTACTATAATATCGAATGCTACGGAGTGAGGGAAGGTTACAACGGCCTTATCAATAATGATTTCCTGAAAATGGGAGCCCGTTCCGTAAAAAATATAATCAACCAGGGTGGAACCATTCTAAAATCTGCCAGATCTGCTGAGTTCAGAACTAAAGAAGGCCGTCAGAAAGCTTACGACAACTGTATAAAGCTGGGAATTGACGGATTGGTATGTATCGGAGGTGACGGAACATTTACCGGTGCCAAAATCTTTAATGAAGAGTTCGGAATCAGAGTAATCGGTATCCCGGGAACGATCGACAACGATATTTTCGGAACTGATAATACGATCGGATACGACACTGCATTGAATACGGCAATGGATGCCATTGACAAAATCCGTGACACGGCAACTTCCCACAACAGGGTTTTCTTTGTGGAAGTAATGGGTCGTGATGCTGGTTTTATTGCTTTAAACAGTGGATTGGCAACAGGAGCTTTGGATATTTTAATTCCTGAGAAAAAAGACAGTATTGATGAGCTTTTCACGAAATTCAGGGATGCGGAAAAAACCGGAAAGGCATCAAGCATTGTGGTGGTTGCAGAAGGTGAAAAACTAGCCAATGTGTATGAACTTGCAGAAAAAACCAAACAGACCTTCCCTGATTATGACATTCGTGTAGCGATTTTGGGACATATGCAGAGAGGTGGTTCTCCAAGCTGTGCAGACAGAGTTTTGGCAAGCCGACTGGGCTATGGAGCCGTAACCGGATTAATGGAAGGACAAACCAATGTAATGGCAGGAATGCGTTCCAACGATCTGACGTATACGCCAATTGAAGAAGCCATTAAAAAACATAATGAAATCAATAAAGACCTTTTACTGATTTCAGAAATTTTAGCAATCTAATTATTTTTATAATCTAATAAAAACAAACTATTATGTCAACAATTAAAGTAGGTATCAACGGTTTTGGTAGAATTGGACGTCTTGTTTTCAGAGCAATGACTGAAAGAGACAACATTGAAGTTGTAGGAATCAATGACCTAATCAATGCAGAATACATGGCTTACATGTTAAAATATGACTCTGTACATGGTATTTTCCCAGGTGAAGTTTCTGTAGAAGGAAATGATCTTGTAGTAAACGGGAAAAAAATCAGAGTAACTGCTGAAAAAGATCCAAGTAACCTAAAATGGAATGAAATCGGTGCTGATTACGTAGTAGAATCTACCGGTTTATTCCTTGATAAAGACAGCGCTGCAAAACACCTTGCTGCAGGTGCTAAGAAAGTAATCCTTTCTGCTCCTTCTAAAGATGACACCCCAATGTTCGTAATGGGGGTAAACCACAAAGAGCTTACTGATGATATCAAAATCTTATCAAATGCTTCTTGTACTACAAACTGTTTAGCTCCTTTAGCTAAAGTAATCCACGATAACTTCGGAATCGTAGAAGGTTTGATGACTACTGTACACGCTACAACAGCTACTCAGAAAACTGTTGACGGTCCTTCAATGAAAGACTGGAGAGGTGGTAGAGCTGCTCTGAATAACATCATCCCTTCTTCTACTGGTGCTGCTAAAGCAGTAGGAAAAGTAATCCCTTCACTAAACGGAAAATTAACAGGTATGTCTTTCAGAGTACCAACTGTTGACGTTTCTGTAGTAGATTTAACAGTGAGAATTGAAAAAGCGGCTTCTTATGAAGAAATCTGTTCAGTTATCAAAGCTGCTTCTGAAGGTGAATTGAAAGGTATCCTAGGATATACTGAAGATGCAGTAGTATCTCAGGACTTCGTAGGAGATAAGAGAACTTCTATCTTCGACAAAGATGCTGGTATCATGCTTTCTCCTAACTTCGTGAAACTTGTTTCCTGGTATGACAACGAAATGGGTTACTCTAACAAGTTAGTAGATATGCTTGTACACGCTGCTTCTTTATAATCAATAATGAGCGATAAGCAATAAGTAATATAAAACCTTCCCGATGGGAAGGTTTTTTTATAAATACTATATTTGTCATTTAGTACTTTTCCTTTCCAATTGTTTAAAAGTTTGTTGAGATTTATTTTTTTGTATTGTCATTGCCATTAGAAAATAAATTATAAGTTACAGCAAAGAAAATAGCTGGTTTATACATTTCAGAATAGGAAACATCTAAATAATTAGGATTAATAAAATTATCATTAGCATCTAAATTATTTCTATTAAGTTTTTTTACATTTACAAAAGAAAGGCCTCCTGTAAAAACAAGTCTGTTCTTTTCTAAAAATGCAACAGAAGGTCCAGCATAAAAATTGAGTTTAGCATCCGTATTAATACTAATTCCCGATGAAATACCAAACATTGCCGTTTTTCCAAAATCCCAAAATACATGAGCTAAAACTCCAACTGCATGTGTAATACTATTTTTTTCATTTTCGTAAACACCACTACTTTTACCATCACTACTATATTTTAAAAGATAATTATCATCTCCTATAAAACTTAACATATAACCAGTACTGAAATTAACTTTTACTCCACCAAATGTTGTAATTTTTATAGGCTCAAATTTCTCTAACTCTTTATTATCTTTTCCTAAAAGAACAGGAGTTATCACTATTTCATCATCTGTTAATTGAGTTGCCTTAGTAAATGTAACGAAATCATCATTTTTTATAGTTTCATATGTTTTTCTCCCCACAAACGCTTTATTTATTATTTCATTTTTTTTCTTTTCTTCATTAACTATATCGATAATATTTTTTGCAGAGTTCATTTCTTCTTCAAACATAACATTAGTAGAACTTACCTTTACATCATTAATTTTTGCTTTAGAACCATTAACACTAATTGTACCTAACAAAGAAATATTATCGGTTCTTGAATTAACATCTTTATAAAGTTTTTTCAATTCCAAATATGATTTCTGTAATTCCAATATGTCTTTTTCTATAGGAGTATCTATTTCATATGTGTTTTCATATATTTTTTTTGCAAGAGCTTTAACTGAATCAACATTCTTTATAAAGTTATTATCTCCAAGTAATTCAACCAAAATATTATTTAGATTTGCTTTTCTCTCTATATTGGATGCTTTTTCTATTAAAACCTGATATTCAGCAATAAAATCTTCCTTAGGATTAAAAGAACTTGAAGCAGGATTTCTTCCTTTATTCTTATTTTCTTCACTTTTCTCTTCATTTCCTATAAAACTATCACTTATCGACTTTGGAATTTCAAATTGAAAATTTTCACCTTTAGCTTCTATATTACTACCTATTACTTTTAAAGGATTAACATTACTAATAACAAATTTTATAGTACTTCCTTTTTTTAATTTAAATCCAGCAGGATAATTATCCTTATTAAACGGTTTAATAAATATTTCTAGAGAATTTCCATTTTTTTCGGTAGAAGAAACCGAACAATTTTGTCCAAAAGCCATCCCCACCCAACCGAGCAGAAACAGTAATACAATTTTTGTTTTCATGATTATATATTTTTTAGATTAACCCTTTAGTTATTAATTTTATATAAAGCTACAATGGCTTATTATGATCTGAAATAACCCAAAAGGGTAATTTTTAAGCTTAAAAAATCGAAATCAAAAAGAATTTTTAATTGATGCCGCTTCCTGACAAATCTCACCAAAATATTTCAGCATAAAACTTGTATTTTTATAGGGAAAGGAATGAACATGATACAACCCCGTTTTAAAGACGCTCCCCATTTCAGGAAATTTTGGGAACATGGCAACGGAAAGCAGCTTATAGAATTTTCCGGGGCAGAAGTGAGTTTTGAAAAATTTGAAAAATTTGCTCCCTATTTTCATCATACGGATGAGATCGGTGACGAGGTGGTAAAAGATATTTATTTCACTAAAAAATTTCATGAGGCTTCCAGGGAAATTGAACTTTACATCAGAAATGGAGTTTCAGAAACTGATGATGTTCCTGAAAGTATAAAAAAAATGTTCAGCCAAACTCAAAAAGTTCCGGACTGGCTGGATTATAACCTGCTCAAAAGCGGAGCTGAACTCTGCATGAGAAGCAATCTTGATTCATTAATTTCATTAAGGGATTACTGTCTGATTGGTGGTTATGATTATGCCTACCTCAACAAACCTTTAATTGTTACAGAAGCTTTGAAGAAAGGAGCTGTGAAAAGGCTTTCTGAAACATTGGACTTTTGGGTGAATGCTACCCGGTACAACGCATTGGAAATCCATGCAAAAGGATATGAATTTGCCATAAAAACCCGTTTGATTCATTCTTACGCAAGGCTTTCCATTAAAAAACATTATAAAGACTGGAACACTGAAAATTGGGGAGAGCCTATCAATTCATGGGACATGATGGCAACGTATATCGGGTTTAGTCTGGTATTCCTTCATAGTCTTAAAAAGCTGGGAAATCGTTTTTCTGTTGAAGAAGAACAGGGAATTTTCCATCTTTGGAAATACGTGGGTTACCTTTTGGGAATTCCGAAGCAGCTTCTTCCCGATGATAAGAAACAGGCAACGGAATATTTTTATTTATGGACTTCCGTTCAGCCGCCTTCTGATAAAGATTCTGTTCTTCTGGCTCATTCTCTGCTGGATGAATCTCTCGAAAATCCTATTTTAAAATTTGAATTTCAGAGAAAAAACTTAAGATATCTGCACATCTGCTGTACATGGTTTTTGTTGGATGACGAAGTGTGTAAAAGATTACAAATTCCGGAAGTTCCTTACAGAAATCTGTTTCCAAAATCGAAAATACTTTTCAACACAATTTATGACAGCCTTATAAGCCGCAATGCCAGAATAAAAAGAGGAAACAAAGATCAGATGAAAGTACTGGAAGATTATCTTGCCATCACTAAAAATTCAAATTTTCATTAAAATCAATTGTTGGAACTCGCAAAGGCGCAAAAATTTCAAGACATTGCAAAAGTTTTTTAGTACGCAAGAAAATCGAAGATTTTCAGCACGGAATATATAATTTCAAGTAAAATTCTTGCAATCAACGATGATACAGGTTTTCATTAATATCTGCGTTATCTGCAAAATCCACGTGGGGTAAAAAATACATATACTACTCAATTTTATCGGAGATAAAATCCTTGCGCCTTAAAGCATAATCTATATTAAAAGAATGGCGCCTTTGCAATTTCCAGCAAAAAAAACTCATCTTAATAAAGTAATAAGCATAAAAAAAATACTTTAGATACAGCATTCCGCATCTGCTTCGTTATGAATGAGATCAGTAATAAAATTTTATCATTTTTTAACTCTTAAAACAGCTTTCAGAAACAAATAATATTAGCTTTTGATCTATAAATTATGTATTTTTGAGAAATTATTTTAATAGAGATGAGTAACATTGATGATAAGAAAAAAGCACTCGCTTTAGTGCTTGACAAGCTAGATAAAACATATGGAAAGGGAACGGTAATGACTTTAGGTGATGAATCTATAGACAATACCATAGAAGTAATTCCTTCCGGTTCTTTAGGTTTGGATATTGCCCTAGGTATAGGCGGATATCCAAAAGGAAGAATCATTGAAATATATGGTCCTGAATCTTCAGGTAAAACAACGTTGACCCTTCACGCTATTGCTGAGGCTCAAAAAGCAGGTGGTATTGCAGCATTCATTGATGCAGAGCACGCTTTCGACAGAACGTATGCTGCGAAATTAGGAATTGATCTTGAAAACCTGATCATTTCTCAGCCGGACAACGGTGAGCAGGCTTTAGAAATTGCAGATAATTTGATCCGTTCAGGAGCTATTGATATCGTTGTTATTGACTCTGTGGCAGCTCTTACTCCAAAAGCAGAAATCGAAGGTGAAATGGGAGATTCCAAAATGGGTCTTCATGCAAGATTAATGTCTCAGGCATTAAGAAAGCTTACCGCTACGATTTCAAGAACAAAATGTACCGTGATTTTCATCAACCAGTTGAGAGAAAAGATCGGTGTCATGTTCGGGAACCCTGAAACCACTACCGGAGGTAATGCACTGAAGTTTTACGCTTCTGTAAGAATTGATATCAGAAAAGCAAGTGCTCCTATCAAACAAGGTGATGAAGCAATCGGTAGCCGTGTGAAAGTGAAGATTGTGAAAAACAAAGTAGCACCTCCATTCAAGCAGGCAGAATTCGACATCATGTATGGTGAAGGTGTTTCTAAAGTAGGAGAAATTCTTGATACCGCTGTAGATATGGGAATTGTGAAGAAAAGCGGATCATGGTTCAGCTACGAAGAGACTAAATTGGGTCAGGGACGTGATGCTGTAAAAGATGTTTTAAGAGATAATCCGGATCTTGCTGAAGAATTGGAAGCTAAGATTAAGGAAGAAATGAAAAACAAATAATTTTTCAGAAAATATAGAAAAGGCAGTCTTCGGATTGCCTTTTTCTGTTTTTAAAGTAAAGATTTTTCTAACGCAAAGGTTTCATCTGTATGCTGTAATATTTTTAAGGGAGCAAAGAGCTGAATCAATTTCATTGATTCTTACTAAGCAAATGCATCATTTACCACAAAGCTCCATCAACGATGCGTTTAAATAAATGAAGGGTCAGAAAATAAAAAAGAGGTCATTCCGTAGAACAACCTCTTTGAGATTTTATATTTTTTAAAAATTATTCAGCAATTTTACCCTGCAGCTGAAGTGCTCCGGTCACTTTCATTCCTTTTGTAAGCGTTTCCATTCTCATGTTCTCTTTGTTCACAAAAGCATCAATGGTGAAGAAATCTTCATTCTCTTCATTCGTGATCAATTTCAACTTCAAAATATATCCTTTAACACTTCTATCTTCAAGCAATTCTGTTTCTTTAAAGTCTACTACCTGACCAATAAAATCGAAACATGCATAATTAGGCAGGTCCTGACTTGGTGCATAGGTAGTAAAATCCTCACTCATTTTGGTTCCATCCGGTAAATCAGTATTGGTTTGAACATCAAGGATGAAAACAATTCCGCTGACATTCACCTTCAGATGAGGCTGAGTCATGTAGGTATTTCTGTTTTCAGCATAATCTGTTGCAAAAAACCAAACACCAAAAGTATCTCTGGCAGGTCCTGCTACAATTGCCTGTAAATTCAATGCATTTTCCCATTCTCTGATTGATCTGGTTTCAAAATCCAGAGTATAATCCGTTTTTACTTCCGGAATTATAGTACTCAATTCATCTGTAACAATGGTTTTAAATCTTACATCCTCAAATTCAGTTTTATTTCTGGCCTCTCCTGTCGGATCAGAAACAGTGGACTGCATTAAAACTGCGCTAAGATACTGCCCGTAATCTTTAGTCTGAAAGTTCTGATGTCCAAAAACGCCACTCCATGTATTCACAAGATTATGAACATTGGATTTTCTGATAATTATCCCAGCTTCATTAGTGGTTTCAGGAGCCGCAATCCCTACTGTATTCTGGAAATAATTTTGTCCCTCAATCAACTGATGGTTCATGATCGCATTATTTTCTTCATGAGAAAACTCTGCAAAACCTTTATACGTAATATTTTGGTTTTCGAAAATATAAGGCAATCCTGTTTTCTTCTTTTCATCACCGGCAAAGTGATAAGCAAGTGAAATTCCCTTAAATTCCCCTTCCTGAATAGCCGGAGTGTGATTACCGTTATGATCAAACTGAGAATGATATAGTATCATATAAGATTTAATCTTCCCTTCCTGAAGCTCACTTTCAAACTTTTCTTCCATCTGTGCAATCGCCTGTTGTGGAGAAAGCGCATAAGCATCTTCAGTAACCATATATGCAAAGCCTTCTACCCCGCCATTTTCTTTTTCAAAAGCAGAAAGCGGTGTATACTCACCTCTTAGCTGAAGGGCTATAGAATACACGATATAATCATTATAGATCCTGATTTTTTCATATTCTTCATTTACTTTTGGTTCTTCTACCGGCTGTGAAGGGATTTCCGGTATTGTTTCCACAACTTCTTCCACCACTTCCTCTACTATTTTTTCTTCCGGCATTTCCATTTCCTGAACCGAAGTACTTACATTTTCCTGACTGTTATTTTTCTTCTTAAAAAAATCAAAGATTCCCATACTGTTATTTATAATTGGCGGTAAATATAATAAAAGTGCTCAACAGACCCATCATAAAAAAAATGCCATTGTGTCAGTGTGCTCCTTATTGCTTTTATAATGAAAAATTCCGGCGGAGCCAAAGGCTCCGCCGGAATTTTGTTAATTAGGTTTATCATCTGTCAGTTCAAATCCCCAATCCTTTCCTTTTTGGGTTGCCGGGATTCCTTTTGTCATCCAGACCGGAGCTTTAGCACCTTTAAGATAATAATCAAAAAACTGTTGTTCGCGGATTTGAATATCTTTTCTGTTCTGACGTTTCATAAGGTTATGATCATCTCCATTATAATTCAGAAGCCATACCGGTTTTCCAAGGCGGCGTAATGCTGTAAACATTTCAATCCCCTGATACCATGGCACAGCTCCATCTTTATCATTACTCATAATAACTACCGGAGTCTGTACTTTATCAATGGTAAAAAGCGGTGAATTTTTAATATAAAGATCCGGTGCTTCCCATAAGTTTTTGCCCAATCTGCTTTGTGATTTTTCATACTGGAACTGCCTGTTCATTCCTGAAGTCCATCGGATTCCTCCATAGGCAGAGGTCATGTTGACAACGGGTGCTCCACTCCATGCAGCTGCATACATATTGGTATGAGCAATAAGATAAGCAACCTGATAACCTCCCCAGCTTTGTCCCTGAATTCCTATTTTTGCACCGTCTACCCATGCATTTTGCTTTAACTTTTCAACTCCGGAATTAATGTATTCCATCGCAGATTCTCCAGGGAAACCATCTGTATATGAAATATCAGGTGTGAAAACCAGATATCCGTTGCTCACAAAATAAGAAATATTTAATCTTGAAGGCGTTGGAGCTGGTGCAACATAACGGTTTAAATTGTCTGACAGTTTTTCGTAGAAATAAACAATCATCGGATATTTTTTATTCGGATCAAAGTTTTCCGGTTTGTATAACACTCCTGTAGAAGTATTTCCTTTTGGTGTTGTCCAGTTTACCAATTCGTTTGTTCCCCAGTTATATTGATTTTGCTGAGGATTGGTATTGCTCAGTTTTTGTTGTTCTGAAAAATCTGATGTTGCAAAAATATTGGGAGAATCCGTGTATGATTCTTTTACCAGAATATATTCCTCAGCTTTTTTTGCTTTTTGAAGGGTTCTGTATCCCCATACATTTTCCACCTGAATCTTTACCGGATCAGCGTTTGACTGAACAGATGTTTTAAAAATTCCGTTGGCCTTGGATGTATTATCAAATGCGGATAAATAAATGACTGATTTTCTGTTTAAGCTTTTATTATCCTTATCCAGATCATAGGTATCAAATGTTATTTTATGCTTACGTCCGAATCCATTGGTCATATTTCTCGGCTTTTTTGAACTGTTCAGGAAAAATTCCCAAAGATCGTAACGGTCTCTGATAATTACAGATTCATCATTATCTGTCCAGGATGCAATACCATAAGAATTTGGAAAATCCGGCATATCAAATTCTTCATCAACGAAGGAAACAGGTAGACCTGTATTCAATGGCAGGGTTTGTTTTGTCTTCACATTATAGCTCAGCCATTTCCCTTTTTCTCTGTCAAAGATCACAACAAATTTTCCCAGCGGAGATACAGCCGCTGCTCCATTGAGGTTTTTAATAATTTCGGTTCTCTCTCCTGTTTTATTGTCAATCAGAAAATAGGTCTTCTTTGTTGCCCCTTCCCATTGTGAAGAAATCCGGTTATTGATACTGGTAATTCCCAGCGCAAATTCTGCATTTCCTTCGTTCACCAGTCGTAAAGTATCCAAATCTTCTCCGTCAATATTGGTGAAGAAATCCGGTTTTTCCGTTTGCATAACTGCAGCGTAGGATTTTTTCAGATCATTTTTCAACTCTTTTAGCTGTACCGTTTGCAGATAATCGTCCTTATAATTCCAGATATCCACAACGGCATGATCATTTGCAATCATGGCAGTATCTTTTGCAATTGGCTTCGGAGCAACACCGAAATACAACTGTTTCCCATTTTTACTAAACAGCGGCAACCGGTTTTCGGAAATTACCCAGTTTCTCTTCATCTGTGCATTCTCATTGGTAACAATTGCTTTTTTGTTTCCTTTAAAATTAAAGTAATATAGCTGATACAACTTCACCAGATCATTCTGTGCAGAAGAAGTTCCTACATAAGCCAGCTGATTTCCTTCTTCGTCAAAAGACAATTGTGAAAAGTCTCCCTCCATTTCAGAAATTGTATTGACGGTTCCTTTTTGCAGATCAACTACCTGCACGGTTTGCAATGCATATTTCTTGGGTTTAGACTTGTCTGTATCTTTTTTATCCGAAGATTTTTCATCTGTTGAATCCTTTCCTTCTTTTTTATCTTTCTTTTCGTCCGGCTTCTTAGTCACAAAAACAAGCTGCTTCCCGTTTTTACTGAACTCGTAGCGTATGACATTATCATATGTTGTACTTTTTCCATCCAAAAGGTTTTTCACCACAAGCTGTAATGGTTTTACATTTTTTTCTTCCTCTTTATTTTCTTCCCCATCTTCTTTGTCGGAAGCATCATCAGAAGATTTATCTTTTATATTTTCAAGAAGATAAGCAACGTAAGAACCTGCTTTTTCGGGAATTTTAAATGATTTTACATTCGGAATTTTCTCTGTTTTATCATTAAAAAAATCAACAATGGCAAGGCTGTCTTTTGTTAATTTATTTTTCTTCAGTTTTTTATCTTTTACCGCTTTTATATCTTTATACTGCGGTCGGATCTGAAAAACAGCAAACCTGGAATCATTGGTAAAATCCACTTTTGCCGCTCTTGCAAACTTCTTTGTTGTCTTATTTTTAACGGAATATAAAGAAAGGTCAGAATTTCCTTCCTGAGCATCTACCGAATAGGCAATCCACTTTCCATCATTTGAGATTTTTCTTGATCCGATATTTTGCCAGCTGTCGTAAACAGAATGGTTTAAAGGCTTCTTCTGCCCATATACCCAGAAGGTCATGATGAGCAGCATAAAAACTGTACATTTCAACTTCATTTTTAAAAATATTTTAAGATTTAAAAGTAAGGCATTTCTTTGACAAATCCATATAACAAGATCTTTTCAATTTGAAAAAATGACATTCTGTCACTTTCTCCTGCATGGTATTTTTTTTGAGAAAGAATTTTAAATTAAAAATCTAAAATATGATGACTAAAGGAAATATTAATGTATCTGTGGAAAACATTTTCCCGCTTATTAAAAAATTTCTTTACAGTGACCACGAAATATTCTTGAGAGAATTGATCTCCAATGCAACGGATGCTACTTTAAAATTAAAACACCTGACAAGCATTGGTGAGGCAAAAGTGGAATATGGAAATCCAAAACTTGAAGTTAAAATTGATAAAGACCAGAAAACATTACGCATCATCGACCAGGGAATTGGTATGACCGGCGAAGAAGTTGAAAAATATATCAACCAGGTCGCTTTTTCAGGTGCTGAAGAGTTTTTGGAAAAATACAAGGATTCTGCAAAAGATTCCGGCATTATCGGACATTTCGGTCTTGGATTCTATTCTGCGTTCATGGTGGCTGAAAAGGTGGAAATCCTTACAAAATCTTATAAAGATGAGCCGGCAGTACGTTGGATCTGCGACGGAAGCCCGGAATTCACCCTTGAAGAAACTACTGATAAAACAGACAGAGGAACGGAAATCATCCTTCATATTGCTGAAGATTCTGTAGAGTTTCTGGAAGAAGGAAAAATCCGTGAACTGCTATTAAAGTATAACAAATTTATGCCTGTTCCGATCAAATTCGGAACGAAAACCCATACACTCCCTTTACCGGAAGATGCTCCTGAGGATGCCGTAGCTGAAACAGAAGAAGTAGACAATATTATCAATAATCCGGTTCCGGCATGGACCATCGCTCCAAGTGAACTGACCAACGAGGATTATATGAAGTTCTATCATGAACTGTACCCAATGCAGTTTGAAGAACCGTTATTCAACATCCACCTGAATGTTGATTATCCTTTCAACCTTACCGGAATTTTATTTTTCCCGAAATTGAGCAATAATCTGAATATCGACAAAGATAAAATTCAGTTATATCAAAACCAGGTATTTGTAACGGATGAAGTAAAAGGAATCGTTCCGGATTTCCTGATGTTATTAAGAGGTGTAATTGATTCTCCAGATATCCCATTGAACGTTTCCCGTTCTTATCTTCAGGCAGACGGTGCTGTAAAGAAAATTTCATCGTATATCACGAAAAAAGTTGCCGACAAAATGGCTTCTTTAATTAACGAAAACCGTGAAGATTATGAGAAAAAATGGAATGATATCAAGGTTGTAATCGAATACGGAATCATTACAGAAGAAAAATTTGCTGAAAAAGCAGACAAATTCACATTGTATCCTACCACAGATGGCAAATATTTCCTTTGGGATGAACTGGTAGAGAAAATCAAGCCAATACAAACTGATAAAGACAACAAACTGGTTATCCTGTATGCTACCAATGCTGATGAGCAGCACAGCTACATCCAGTCTGCCAAAGATAAAGGATATGAAGTTCTGTTATTGGATTCTCCTATCATTTCACACGTGATCCAGAAACTGGAAACTTCAAAAGAAAATATTTCATTTGCAAGAGTAGATGCTGATCATGTTAATAACCTTATCAAAAAAGACGAGCCGGTAATTTCAAAATTGAATGAAACGGAAAAAGAATCATTGAAAAAGAATGTAGAAGAAGCTATTCAGGATTCTAAATTTACGGTACAGCTTGAAGATCTTGACAGCAATGATGCTCCGTTCACGATTACCCAGCCTGAATTCATGAGAAGAATGAAGGAAATGCAGGCTACAGGCGGAGGCGGTATGTTCGGAATGGGAGGTTTCCCGGAGATGTATAATCTTGTGGTGAACTCCAACAGTGAGCTTTCCAGCCAGATCTTAAAGACTGAGAATGCTGAAGAAAAAGAAAGCTTAATCAAATATGCTCTTGATCTTGCCAAGCTTTCACAAAACTTACTGAAAGGAAAAGACCTGACAGATTTTATACAGAGAAGCTATAAGCAGCTTGAAAAATAATTTACAAGAGACTGTTTCATTTTGAAGCAGTCTTTTTTGTTTAAAAAGTATAAATTGTAAATAGATAATCCAAACCTTACAGTTTTTAGAAACCTGTAAGGTTTAAATCTTTCTCTTATCAGAAGTTATTCTGAAAGAAAATTTTCAACAATTAAATCAGATAACCCTTCTGTTTTTAAATTTAGTTTCATTTTATCTTTAATTTTATTCTTTAGCACCTATTTTTTTCTACTTTTTATTGTATAGCTTCTCCTTTTTTGCCATTTTTGTATAAAATGTCGGTCATGCAAAAAGAAAAATTACGTCTCATCAGAAAGCAAAAAGGTTATACTCAACAACAGGTAGCTGATTTTATCGCAACAGATGTATCTAATTACAGCAGAAAAGAAAGCGGTGATGTGAGGATCGTAAAAGATGAGTGGGATAAACTTGCCCGTTTTCTGGATGTACCCATTGAGGACATTTATGAAGAAGAGGAAGCTACAGTAGTTGTTAATAATGATCATCCTGTATTTAATGATAGATCTGCAGGAGTTATCAGTAACCAAAATAATTATGATAATATCCCTGGCGACATCATTAAAAACCTTCAAAACTATATTGCTCTATTAAAAGAGGAGAACGAAAAGCTGAAAGAAGAACTAAAAGATCTCCCAAGAGGAAGAAAATAATACAGTTTCAAACTGTAGAAAATATTGATGTCACTTCATATTAATGTATGGAGTGACATTTTTTTACGGAGGTTTTTGAGGTGAACGCTTTTTTAACGCCAAGGATTGATGATCCTTATGTTTTATTTCAGGAAGCGAAGAGTTGCGACTTTGTCACTGATGAAGCTTTATGATGAATGATACGTTTGCTTAGAAAGAATCAATGAAATTGATTTCTTCTTTGCTCCCTTAAAAATATTAGAGTTTATAAATAGAAACTTTGCATTAAAAGAATTCTTTGAAATTTACAATTCCTCCAACGGATCCCAGAACAGTTTTTTGAAATTCTTTATTCTGAGGTTTTCAACAATGATTCCTTCTGCTTCCAGCTTTGGCTGAAATTCGGGGACAGATAATACTCCTGAGCTTGAAATCACGCGGTGTGCAGGAACATCTTTCGGACATCCTCCCATCGCTTTTCCTACATGTCTGGAATGATTAGGATAACCAACAGCTTTTGCTATGGCGCCGTAAGTAGATACTCTTCCTTTGGGAATAAGTCTTGCCACTTCGTATACCTGTTGTTTGAAAATTTCGTCCATATCAAAATGATTATTTTAAGTCGGTTCTCTTTTTGCATCATTTTTGAACTCTTTTCATCTCAATGATGTTTCATTAAAAGATAAAGATATGAAAAAATCATTTTTCAGGCTGTTGAATGCCATTAATAAAAAAATACTTCCGAAGTTGAGTAAGAAAGATCCTAATCATCTTACTAAGATAGAAAAGGGAATTCTGGCGTATCGTTATTTTGTGCTGGTGAATTCTTTGGATTGATTTTTATTTTCCTGCAGATCGCGCAGATTTTCACAAATGTTTATGTATATTTTTGGGAAAACGCAAAGGCGCAAAATTATTTTAATACTATGTGTTGTAAGGCGCGAGGATTTTATCTCCGATAAAATTTCATACGACATAGTTTTATCTCCCGCAGATTTTGCAGATCGTAAAAATCTGTTCAATTCGTGTAATCTGTGGGAATACTTTATACTATTTTTTAGCCATTAAGAAAAATGAAGATGGGAAGAATAATTAGTTTCATCTTTGATGAAAAGTAAAGCATGCGGATAAATAAAATAGCTTTAGCTATTTCTCTTAATGCCCTTTAAAACTTAAATAATCTTAATGGTTCAAATTATTTTTAGTTTTCAAAACAATTCTATTTTTACATCCTAAAACAAAAAGCGCTTCAAATCAATTGAAGCGCTGATATTATAATCTCCAGTGAGATGTTTTTCTTAAGCGTTTTCCAAGATATAAGAGAACATCAATGGCGCACAGATAGTCGCATCACTTTCAACGATAAATTTCGGTGTAGTGATATCCAATTTACCCCAAGTGATCTTCTCATTTGGAACTGCTCCAGAATATGAACCGTAAGAGGTAGTAGAGTCAGAAATCTGGCAGAAATAAGACCAGAAAGGAATGTCATGCATTTCCATATCCTGATACAACATCGGAACTACACAAATTGGGAAATCACCTGCAATACCTCCACCAATCTGGAAGAATCCAACTCCTTTTCCTCCTGAGTTTTTAGTATACCAGTCAGCAAGGTAAGTCATATATTCGATCCCAGATTTCATTGTCGTAGGCTTAAGCTCTCCTTTGATGCAGTAAGAAGCGAAGATGTTACCCATTGTAGAATCTTCCCATCCCGGAACTACGATTGGTAAATTAGCTTCTGCAGCAGCAATCATCCATGAGTTTTCTCTAGGAATTTCATAATACTGCTCCAATACTCCTGAAAGGATCATTTTGTACATGAATTCGTGAGGGAAATATCTTTCTCCCTTAGCTTCAGCGTCTTTCCAGATCTCTACGATATGTTTTTGTAATCTTCTGAAAGCTTCTTCTTCAGGGATACAAGTATCTGTAACTCTGTTCAGACCTCTTTCCAAAAGATCCCACTCATCCTGAGCCGTTAAATCTCTATAATGAGGAACTCTTTCATAGTGAGAGTGTGCTACAAGGTTCATTAAATCTTCTTCAAGGTTAGCCCCTGTACAAGAGATAAAATCTACTTTTCCCTGACGGATCATTTCAGCAAGAATCTTCCCTAATTCAGCAGTAGACATTGCTCCTGCCAAAGTAATCATCATTTTTCCGCCATCTTTAAGATGTGCAACATATCCTTTAGAAGCATCCACCAATGCAGCTGCGTTGAAGTGCAGGTAATACTTTTCTATGAATTCAGTTATCGGTTTGCTCATTTTTTTAATTTTTGCAAAGATAAAACTTAAAAACGGAATGCAGCGAAAGCACTTGAAGAAAGTATAACAGAGGAGCCTTTTTTTATCATTTGTTAAATTGGGAAGGTATAAGTTGGAAAATACAAGGGCAAAGGGTTTTAACACTTTGTGAATATTTTAAGGCCCAAGAAAATCTAAGATTTTCAGCAAGGGAAAGCATCAATTTTGCACAAATTGTACAGATTTTTATTTTATATTATCCTTGCGCCCTTAAAGTAGGAGCCATGTCAAAAAATTTGCGACTTTGCGTTTTCCAACAATAAAAATTTATAAAAAAGCGCGACCCAAATGAGCCACGCTTTCATTAACAATCAACTTAATATTATTCATCAAAGATTTATCCTTCCCAGGTTTCCACTTTCAGAATTTCGATTTTTCTTTCTCCGTCTCTGAAAGGCCAGCTGATAACATCTCCTACCTTATACCCTACTACTGCAAGAGCAATATCAGACAGAATGGAGTGTTTGTTCTTTTTAAGCTTTTGTTTTGTGGAGGGTACGAAAATGTATTCATGTTCAAAACCAAGGGTATGGTCTTTTAATGTTACTTTTCTATCAACTGTGACAATATCAGCAGGAAGATCTCTTCTCAGGACCTGTTTTGCTTTTCTGAGCTCTTCGGTCAATCTTTTTTCTTCTTCGATGCTTACTTTTTTTCTTCTCAGTGTATCTTTTATGGCATCATAAATTCCGGTGGTTACAATAATATGATTAGACATTTTCTTCAATTTTTTAATTTAAAATACAGTTGTTCTCTGACGATCCAATGTAGAAGCCAGGCGTACAACAGCCTTCTTCTATAGAAAACTGCAAAAAACAATACATAAAGTTCTAAATGAGTCCCTGCCTTGGATCCTGACAGGGCTTAGATAATGAAGTCCTTGGAACTTTTCAGAAAAGAATCTGTATGAAGATAAAGTAAAGACAGCAGCAATCCTGACCGGCGGTGTTCTGCAGATAAAAAAATTGTTGCTGTCATTATCAATTATTATTAATTCTAACAAATATACGGCTTAAAAACGGAATGTAGCGGCTGCACTTAAAGAAACTCTGTGCAAACCTTCTTTTTGATCATCATCAAATTTATAAGTCACCCCGTTATACTTCATTTTATTCAGGGTTCCGCCACTTAATCCTACTTTTGGCCCTATCATAAAATTCTTGCTTACCTGATATTGATATCCAAGATCAACTTCTGCCCCGAAAGTACTTCCTGTACCTTTTACAGATCCTGTTTTTGTAGTATAAGATAGTACTCCCAACGCCACATCTGCAAATACCTTATGTCTTGTATCCAGATGATTATTTGAAATAAGTCCGGAGAAACCGAAAAATGTAATATGATCCTTTGTCGTTACAGGAACAGATACTGGCATTCCATTTACATAACCAAGCAGAAATCCGTCGCTAGATGCACTGTAGTTGGAATATTTCACTCCGAATCCAAGACCGTTTTTCACTTCATAATGGGCTGTAATATCAATGTTCAGTCCATTTTTCAGGTCTTTTACATATTCTTTTTCTTCTTTGCTAAGGCCGGGAATTGTCTTTGCAGTTCTCCATGCATATCCTATGGAAGGTCTGATAGAAAATTTCTGAGCGAAAGACATGATGGAGATTGAGAACACTCCAGCTACGATTATTTTTTTTATCATGGTTTTAAAATTTCCGACAAAAATAAAATTTTCTACCGGAGAAACCTATTAAAACCTGAAACGTCTGCTTTCTTTTTTATCTGAAAGCTTTTTCTTATTATCCAGTCTTGTTTGTTTCTGACCTTTTGAAGGCTTGGTTGCTGTTCTTTTTTTCGGAACAATGAGTGCTTTGTTTACCATTTCAATTATTTTTTCAATGGCTTTATTTTTATTCATCAGTTGTGTTCTGCTTTCAGAAACTGAGAGGAATAAAAAACCGTCCGCATTGATCCTGTTTTTCAGTTTAAGCTGAATCAATACTTTTTCGTCTTCATTAAAAAATTCTGATGCATCTACTTTCCAAAGTACGGTAACGGCAGTCTCCACTTTATTGACGTTTTGTCCTCCTGCACCGCTGCTGCGGGAAGTTTTGAAACTGAGTTCTTTTGAAAAATCTTTCATTTTTTTAAGATTTTGAGATACCGGAATCAACTAGAGATCTCCAGTTAAATTTTTATACAATTCCAATCTGTTTACCTTCCCGTTGGGAGTTCTCGGAATTTCTCTGATGAAAATAATGTCTTTCGGCCTGTGGAATTTTTTTTCAAATGGTATTTCTGAAACTTTCCTTTTTACCTCATCAGATTCATTTCCTTCTATAATCAATATCAATTTCTGGCCCAAACTTTCATCCGGCAACCCTGCAAATATGGCCTCATTTGGGAGTTCTTTTTTTACCAGGGCTTCCAGGGCTTCAGGAAAAATTTTTGCTCCTCCGGAATTAATCACATTATCAATTCTTCCAAGGAATTTAAACTGTTTTCTACTCTTAATCTCAACTAAATCATTAGTTTGCAACTCTGAAGTATTTACATTGGGAGCAAAGATCTTCAGACAACCTCTGTCATCTAAAGAAATGGACACATTTTCAAAAACGGTAAAATACTCTTCCTGTTGCGGCATTAATTGTTTCAATCCGATATGAGAAAGGGTCTCAGACATTCCATAGGTTTCAAAAATACGGTTTGAAGGACTAAGGTTCATATGCCGGATTTTATTTTTCAGACTTTCTGAAACGGCAGCACCACCAATGATCAGGTTTTTAATCAGATGAAGCTTTTCCAGTGAGTTTTCTACCTGAAGGGGTGTCATGGCACAAAAATCTACTTCTTCATTCAGATTTTCAAGAGGCTTTAAAGAAGGATCAGTAACTTTTAATTGTAATTTTCTTTCTATAGAACGGACAACCATCATTTTTCCGGAAATGTATTCTACAGGCAGGCAAAGTAATGCCGTATCGCCTTCTTTTAATCCTAAAAAATTACAGGTCATCACTGCTGAATTGACCATTTTCTTTTTTTCAATTTCAAAGATTTTGGGTACTCCGGTAGAACCCGAAGTCTGGACATTTACTCCTGTTTTTTTTGAAAACCATTCTTCCAGAAAATCTTTTACTTTCTTTTCAAATTCTGTAGAGAATGATAATTGATTAATATTGAGATTATTGAAGTCTATCAGCATGTTTTCCGTGAATAAATTCTACAGTAAATTTAAAAAAAAATTCAAAAAGTTCTTGTATATAAAGAAAAAAGCTGTAAATTTGCACCACTAAAACAAACAGAGACTCATGGTGTAGCGGTAACACTACTGATTTTGGTTCAGTCATCTGGGGTTCGAATCCCTGTGAGTCTACAAACCATCCTTTTTTAAGGATGGTTTTTGTTTTTATTATCATCTTTTATTTCTGAGTGAAATCAGAATAAACAATTTAAAACTATAGCTATGAAAAAACACTATTTCTTATTATTTTCTATTTTCACCATTTTTTTGAATGCGCAAAGCTTCAGTTTGGACACTACTTTTGGAAATGGCGGATATTGCATGTATGATAATTTCAGAGAAACATCAGATGCGGTGATACTTCCGGATGGCCAATTCATTACTGCAACTTCCACAGGCTCTATCACCATAAGAAAGGTAAACCAAAGCGGAATTCTTGATAGCTCCTTCGGAGAAAAGGATTATGATATGGGCAGCAATTCATTGGATAAAAGCGAATCTATCAAAAAAATTATTTTAAATAATAATAAAATATTGATTTATGGAAGGGTAAATGCTACTCCAACCCACAGCTTATATGATTGGTTTTTAACCAGAATTAACCTGGACGGATCTCTGGACACCAGCTTTGGCACCAATGGTTTTACCACTCAATCTGTAAGTCAAAACGGTACAGCAGATGATTTTGCAGTAGATCAGAATGGAAACAGTTACCTTCTTATTTCCAACATGGGTTCTTATATGGTAAAAGTAGATTCCAACGGAGTCATTGATAACAATTTCGGAACCAATGGAAAGTTATCGCTTAATACGTTTTATCCCAAAAAGTTTTATATTCAGAATGATGGGAAACTTGTAATGGCCGGTACAAAAACCAATACACTAACTTACACAGAAGACTCTTACATTGAAAGAAGACTGCCTGACGGCACGTACGATTCTACATTTGGTACTAATGGTTCTGTTTTTATTCCTGATACGCAAGGTTCTGTTGCCAGAAATTTTGAATATAATTATACTGATAATTCCATCTTAGTGCTGCATAGTAAAAATACGATATATGGGGGGACTTTCTTTTTATCTAAAATTCAAATTTCAGATGGCGCCTCTGTTTCCGGATTTTCCAATAATGGAAGAACACCTGATTATAGCTTTACCACTGCAAAGCAATTGTCTTTGGGCCAGATTACCGTATTGCCCAATTCAAAAATAATAGTAACAGGAGGTATAACGAATATGTATAATGGCACGCCGAATCTTATTGCTCAATTATTTGTGACAAGACTGAATGCTAATGGAACTGTAGATTATACTACATCAAGTGCCGGTTTTCAGTATTTTATGGCCGCACCTCCAACTACATCGCTAAGAGCTGACTATATTAAAAAGTTATTTAACCTGAATGACGGCTCACTTGTTCTTGCTTATTCCGGCGGCAGTGTAACACATGGCTCCAAATCTTTTCTGACAAAGTTTAACAGTGGTTTTCTTGGACTGGATGATGTTTCTGCAAAAGATCATCATACTTTTACCCTTCATCCTAATCCGGCAGGGGATCATATTACCATACAATATAAAAAACAGGGTAATGAAAGTTTTGACTACAGTATTTTTGATATGTCCGGGAAAAAAATTCAGAGCGGTTCTTCAATATTCAATGAACAAATCAATATTCAGAAATTGGAAAAAGGAAATTATATTATTCAGTTTGAGACTAAAAAAAGAGACAGACAATCGTTAAAATTAATAAAGAAATAAAAACAGATGTTTGCCTTACTTAGTACGAATTTCGGAAGTGGATTCTGGACCTTTACTCTATTTTTAATAATAAAAACTCCCATCTTTTGACGGGAGTTTTCTATTCTTCTAAAGAAAGACAATACATCTCAAAATCAGACTCTGCATTTACTTCTTTTATAAAAGCATTATATTTTTATCAAAATAATAGCATGTTGTACTTGTATGTTCAGTAAAAACTAAAAAAGTCTTGTAAGGATCACTTTATACTGTAAGCTTGCATCTCCATTGTTAGTAAGATCTATTGTTCCGGCTGCGGGCATTGTTAATGTATAATTAAATGCAATGTTAGTACCTCCTGCAGCACAATTTGGAATGCCTGACCAAACAACTGATGTCGTATATCTGTTTACTTCGGTAAAAGCAGGGGCTTTATCAGTGGTGTCAGTGTTTAAACTTCCATCCATTCCTTTAATAGAGAAAGAATTGTTAAGAGCATTATTAGTGACGTAATATTCTGCAATACCAATACGCCCACAAGTATTGCTGACATTGACCACAGCTTTATATACCGCATTATTGGCAAGTCCTGCAATCAAAGTATTTGTAGCACCTGGTGCTATGGTAACGGTGTTATTAATAACCGTTCCATAAATATTATCAACAGCTTTATTCAGGACACCATTTGCGTCTGAATATACCGGCGTAATAAGGGTAGCGCCTGCAGCTACATCTATGGTTCTTACTCTGGTACTACCGGCAACATCCAAGGTATTGGTAGGAGTATTGGTAGCAACACCTATATTACCCAGGGTTAGATCCATTGCCCAATCACTTCCCCCAGGAATACGGGAAATAATAAATACCCCGTTATTCCCGTTGAAATTAGGATTTATACCCATTACTGCCTGTTTTACTCCCGTAGTTCCCGTAGTTCTTAAGATCGATAATAAGGAGTTATTGGCGATAGGATTTTCTATCAGCAATCCCGTATTGGTAGCTTCACCTCCTCCAATACCTGTGGCTGTTCCCTTATTTTTTATATGGAGATTCGATAAGGGTGTGAGATTACCGATACCTACATTTCCTGCCGAGGTTACTGTGAAGTCATTGGCTTGTTGTACGTCATTAGGAACACCGGTTGCAGGATTATCTTTTGCCCCATCTACATGGAGCATGCCTTGAGGGTTTGATGTATTTATCCCTACCTGTGAAAACCCAATGACAGAAAACAATATCATTGCCAAAGAGATTAAATTTTTTTTCATTTTTTAAGATTTAAAATGGTGTAATTTGAGTATTTAATTCAATACATTTATTTATGCTTTTCATTCAAATAAACATATATTAAAACCAAATTTACACTTTTTAAGCATTTATAATATTAAATTAACATAAACAACTTGCGATATAAATAATATTCACAACGCAACAATTATAATTTACAATAGACCTACGCTATAGCAACTCCAGATCTCAAGAGGTAGTATTTTATATTTTGGGAAGTCCATAGTGTATTGTTTTAATTTTTTCGAAAATCGGGTCTTATTATAAAAACAGAGGTTACCGTTATAATCAATATTCCAACTTCTAATAATAGTCCCCATAAACCCGCGATAAAACACCTCAAAATAATTTCGGCTGTAAATTCTGCAGGGTTAGTATCTTTGTTGTACGTCATCCAAATCAGGAGTTCTCCCTGATAGGTAAAGATTCCAGCCCTATAATCCTTGAACACTGCACCTATTTCCTGGTAAAAAATTGATGCAGAACAAACTGTCATATACACACCTATAAGAATAAAAGGAAGAGAGATTAAGAAACTAGAATGTTTAATCTGCTGATTCGTGATATTTCTCTTTAAAATAAACAACAGTTTCCAGATCGGAATAAAGCCGAGAATAAGAAATTCAATTTCAATAAGGATTAAAAAAATCGAAATACAAAGCAAAAATTCGCTGGCATTAAAAAATATTGCTGCCACCAGAGGGACTAAAAATACAAACATTGCAACGGTATTAACGCAAAGTATTATATCTGACAATCCAGTGTTTCTTTTCACTCTAAAGCTCTTATTGTTAATATTTCTAATATTCTGTTTTGTACACGGGTATATTCTTTGTATCTGTCAGGAAAAATAGTAAAACAATAAAAACTACTTTTTCCCAAAACACCTTGAAAAAAAGTAGTTTAAGGCATTAATTGCACTTTATACCATCTGATAAATATAAAATATCCTGAACCTGATATCCTTTTATATTAATTTACTGCAACAGCATAAATCGCATTTTCAGACCATACTCCTCCCACTTTACCCAATCCGGCCCCTGTCACAGTACCACTAGCCTGAGTATTCCCTACAATATATCTATACGTTTTGGTTGTCCCGGATGTATTATTAATTTGTACTGTACCCGTAGCAACACTATATTTTTGTCCACCATTAAATGGTCCTTCCAATTGAAAACTCATTAAAGTAGGTCTTATGACATCTGCTGACTGAGTGCCTGTTTGTCCAATGGTTGTAAGATTTGCTTCTGAGAAAGTACTTCTTACAAACATCCAGTCACTTGCTGTAATTGTTCCCTGCGGTATTAATAATAATGAAATGGTAACCATCCATCTTCCCGGAGGTAAAGTAATGGAAGAACCTGTATATCTAAAATCAGAAAATTGAGAAAATGGTACATCATACCCTCCACCCAATGTTCCTACAGCAACATTTGATGCAGCTCTCTGCCATGTTGCCACTCCATTGGCATCAGAAGTTAATATTTTATTGGCCCCTTGTGTACCATCTACAATTTTCAATGCACCATTCGTTGAGGAACGAACATCCAGCACATTTGTGGGCGCCGTTGTACCAATACCTACTCTGCCATTTTTATTCAAAGTCATTAACGGGTCTCCTGCAGCCGGAGCTCCTGCAAACAACTGTAATACATTAGCAGCATTTCCCAATCCATAAAAATCATCTCCTGCGGCACTGTTCCATAATGCCAGTTTTTTTCCGTTACCGCTTCCCAAATCCAACATATTCTTAGGAGTTGTTGTTCCTATACCCACTCTGTTGGTAACTGCATCTACCGAAAATGTACTTCCATCCACTGAAAAGTGATTGGTTCCTGCGGTAGCAGTACTTGTAAAGGCTAAAGAACTGGTTCCCTGAGCTACTGTACGGGATCCTGTAAGTGTTCCGTTTGAATTGTAAATATTAGTATTTGCAGGAAGGTCCTTCCATGTTGCAACACCATTCGCGTCTGATGTTAAAACTTTGGCATTTCCCTGTGTTCCATCGACAATTTTTAGAGCTCCATTGGCTGTAGAGCGGATATCCAATTTATTGGTAGGGTTTACTGTTCCTACTCCGACATTTCCGTTACTGAGCACTGTAAAATCATTAGCCTGCTGAGCTGTAGTTGGAACTCCTGTTGAAACATTATCTTTGCCACCATCCACATGAAAAGAGCCTTGAGGATTTGGAGTATTTATCCCTACCTGAGAGAAGAATAAATTTGAGAAAAGCATTCCTGATGAAATGATTATTTTTTTCATTTGTTTACGTTTTAAAAAAGGTTTGATGTTAATTTTTTTTCTTGTGTGCATTTAGAATCGTACTGAAAAATATGACCGGTCTGAAATTTTCCAACGTTCGAATTAGATGATGCAAACTTACTGCCTGCAAATAAAAAAAATTCTACATCAAAGACACGTCAAAACACAACTAACTTAAAAACAACAAATTACAACCAACATGAAGTAACTTTGAAGCAAGTAAAAAAAGTGAATTATTAGCTCTTCATGAACAAAATTCAGAGATAAAGAAGGAAATTATAAAGCTCTGTAACTTCAATGGCTTTATCCTTAAAAGGCAGGGACATTACTATCCCCGCCCAAAACACAAACACTTAAGAATGAAAAAAATTTTCGTAGTAAATGTATCAATATTATGTACCCTGATTATTACTTCAAAAATACTTCACAACTCAATGAATTAAAAAACAACATTTTATATATTCAATGGAGTATTTTTGAAGTGTATCTTTTATGAATATTCCAGGTAAAAATTTTTGTTATTGCTTAATTTTTTAAAACATATTCATAAAAAAGTTATTTTTGTTTTAATAATTTTAAAAAATATGTTCCCCAATTTTAGAATTAAAACATTATACCTGATTTTCTTTTCTTTCTCTGCATTTTTTGATGCTCAAGACTATTCTTTTCAGCCTGAACCTATAAAAACAACATGGGAATATAAAAGTAAAGGTGATTTCGAAGGTGCTTTAAAATATAATACCAAGGCTCTTACCCAATATGAAGCGAATGGTGACACCAAAGGAATCATTATGGTATACACGAATATTGGCGGCATATTATGCAATTTCAGCAGATATAAAGAAAGTCTGGAATATCTTGACAAAGCTAAAAAGGAACTTAAAAATATCAGTTCTCCTCTTCTGATAGGAAATTTATATAATGAGTATGGTAAAAATTATACTCAACTGGGATTACTAGAACAATCTAATGCTGCATTCAACAAAGCGGAATATTATATTAAAAAGCTCACTGACAAACGTCAGAGAAAAGCCATTCTGTTTTATAATTATTCTTGGAAGCGTGCGAATTTTGTAAGGATGAAAAATCAGGATTCTTTACAGCATATAGAGAAAAAAATGCTGGCTGTTAACCCCGGAATACTTACTTATACGAGGATCGCTGATGGCTTTATAGCCAAAAAAAAACACCTGGATTCAGCAGAATTCTATATGAATAAGGCCATGCACAGCTTCAGTACTGCAAGAAGAACTGAAAAAGGGATCGCTTTATTTAGTTATGGAGATCTTTATAATGTAAAAGGTGATCAAAAGAAAGCATTAGAATATTATTTAAAAACCATTGATTTCTTCAAACAAACAAAAAACAAAACGGCATTACTTACCGTTTATGACACCATTTCCAGTGTCTACAAATCCCTCAATGAAATTGAAAAATCAAATGACTATTTAAGGCAATACACAGCTCTTAACGACAGTCTCAACAACAATGAAAAAGAAGCTGTAAATCTTGCTGTGAATACATTGGTAGAATTAAATAAAGAAGAAAAAGAAAAAGATAGAAAGACATTTTATGCAATAGCTCTGGTTATTATCGTCATATTTTTAATAGTATTCTATTTTATCCGAAAAATCTATATTCAAAAAGAACTTAAAAAAGATAAAATTATTGAAAAGAAGATTCTTGAAACGGATGTTCTTAAATCGAAAGTAAATGATTCATTTGATGAAATTATACAGCTGATGGAGAACAGAAGTCCCTTGTTTCTGATGCGTTTTAAAGAAGTGTATCCTGAATTTTATGAAAAATTAATTACCCATACCCCCGAACTTACAGAGCATGATGTAAAATTCAGTGCATATATCAGATTAAATCTTACGAATAAAGAAATCTGCCAATATGAAAACATTAGTTTGCGGGGAATAGAGACAAAAAGGTACAGACTTAAGAAAAAACTGAAGCTACCCTCAAACATTGAACTTCAGAAGTGGATTCTGGAGCTTTAAGATATTTTGCTTGATTAAAAAAAGACCTCTATTCGAGGTCTTCTTTTTTTTATATGTAAATATGTATTATTTTTTGAGCTCATCAATTTCTTCCTGTATCGATTTGATTCTATCCCTTAATTCCTGACTTACTTTCCCTGGAATTTTTTTGACTTTTCTTAAGTCTAAAGCCAGCATAATGGAAGCTATTCCCATAAAAATAAAGGAAACACTGGTAAGGGTAACTAATGAAATTCCCGTAAATACCGGATTGAAAATCAGCAGCAGGGAAAATATAATGCCTCCCACACTGGCAAGAGCAACATTTCCCCAGCTCATTATCCTCATGCTTTTCAGATCAAATGCAAAACCCAGTAATTGAAATGAACGGAACAGCAAAGTAAATCCGATGACAAAAGGAAGTACTGCCATAGAAATCTGAGGATTTGCGATAAGATAAATTCCTACTGCAGTGGTTAATAATCCACTCACTAGAAACCAGCCCCAACCCTGCAGGGATTTGCTGTTCTGTAAGGAAAAAAATATTTCTGTAATTCCTGAAAATAAGAATGAAACACTGAAAAAGATGGAGAGTGTAACATACGTTGCCAGCGGCACACTGAATACATAAAAACCACAAATAAGGAAAAGAATTCCGAAGATTAACGGGATGTACCAGTGCTTTACGGTATTGGTAAAAGTTTGAAATAAATTGGCCATAAGAGTGTTTTTTGGTCATGCCTACTTTTTTGTAACGGTTTTCGGCTTCTCCGCAGGTATCATAAACAGATTATAATTTTCACCTGAATTTGAAATATAACGTCTTACTAATATATGAAAAATAAGCGGAAATACGAAGTACTCACTCAATGAATGTTGCATTTCTTCTTCACTTAGAAAGTATCGCTAAAAATTTTCAGAAACAAAAAAGGTGAAAATCTTGTAATTTTCACCTTTCCAAAAACATATTTTTAAATGTCTTTACTATTTAATTCGGTTTATATAATTTATACATCACGAACAAAAAGCCAATCCATATCGGGATCAGAATTACCTGAATTTCCATACCTGTAATACTCATTAACCCTAAAATCAGAATTAAAAATGCAATACAGATATAGTTGGATACCGGATAAAATATAGATGGGAATTTTGAATGTATTCCTTCTGCATTTATTGATTTTTTGAACTTTAAATGGGTGTAGCATATCATCAGCCAGTTGATGATCAGTGTAGATACAACTAAAGCCATCAAATATTCAAAGGCTTTCTCCGGTACCAGTTTATTGATGATAATACAGATTCCTGCGAAGCATGAAGATATAATGATCGCATTGGTAGGAACTGAGTTTTTGTTCAGTTTTTTCAGGAATTTCGGAGCATTTCCCTGCTGAGCCAATCCGAAAAGCATTCTGCTGTTGCTGTAAACGCTGCTGTTGTACACTGACAACGCTGCTGTCAGAACGATCAGGTTAAGAACATTCGCTATTAATGTATTGAACTGAATCACTTTCCCAAAAAGGTTGAATTCGAGACCATTCAGATTTTGAAATACCATTACAAACGGGCTGGATCCTTCTGTAATATCTCTCCAGGGACTCAAAGAAAATAAAATAACCAACGCTCCTACATAGAAAATAAGGATTCTGTAGATCACCTGATTGGTTGCCTGTGGAATCGTTTTCTCCGGATTTTTAGCCTCTGCCGCCGTAATTCCGATAAGCTCAAGTCCTCCGAATGAGAACATGATCATTGCCATGGCTGCAAATAGTCCTGAATATCCGTTTTCTGTTTTGTTAAATAATCCTTTTGGAAAAAAACCTCCGTCATTCCACAGATTGGTAATTGTCGCTTTTTCTCCTCCTGTCCCACTTATCAAAAGATAGACTCCGAAAATGATCATCGCAATAATAGCCACCACTTTGATAATGGAAAACCAGAATTCTGTTTCTCCATAAACTTTTACGGATGCCAGATTAAGCGCATTGATTACCACAAAGAAGAATAAACTGGAAACCCAGAGTGGTATTTCCGGCCACCAAAAATGGATGTAATGTCCGATTGCCGTAAGTTCTGCCATACTCACCAGAATATAGAGAATCCAGTAGTTCCATCCAGAAGCAAATCCCGGAAAATTCCCCCAATATTTATAGGCAAAGTAGCTAAAACTTCCCGAAACGGGTTCCTGAACGACCATTTCACCCAGCTGACGCATAATAAAAAAGGCAATAATACCTGCTAAAGCATAGCCTAAAATTACGGACGGTCCAGCCAGTACTGCTGCCGGTCCGATTCCCAGAAATAACCCTGTTCCGATGGCTCCACCAAGGGCAATTAATTGTATATGTCGATTTGTTAATCCTCTAACTAAAGTCTCGTTTTGTCCTGTTTTATTTTCGTTGCTCATTAAATGAATTATTCGGTCGCTAAATATATAAAAACTTTTCAGAGAAATTCACATTCTCAGGGGTAAATTGAGAATTCGGCCTCATCCGTATATTTTCTTTTTACATCATTCTAGATAAAGTTCGGAATACAGTTACAAAAATAGTTTTAACGATTGTAGTTAAGATTCTATTTTAGCCCGTCAACATTAATATTTAACATCTCATTCAGATCAAAAAAAATGATCTCTTTCTATTTTTTGAAAAGAGATCATTCTTAAAAAATTATCTAAGCAATTAAGGTTTATAAAAATTCTTTCGGAACGGAAATATTATTCTTTTTCATGTATTCCAACAGACTTTGGTATTTATCTTCATATTCATCGTTTCCGCACTTATGCGAAATACTGCAGATGTCAGATGGCTTGATTTCTAAAATATCAGATATTTTAGTCAGTATTTCCAGGTTGATCTTCACCTTGGAATTCTCAATATCGGAATATGCCTTTTGGGAAATGCCCATTTCAAAGGCCATGTATTCCTGCGTAAGATCTTTGCTCCTACGTATTTTCCTGATATTTTGTCCACATACTTTCATCGTTTTTGTTTTAGTAGTTTTCGGTATATTTTAGAAGATTATCTATTAGCCTCTAACAAAGTTAATAAATACCTTTGGCAAAACATTACACACGTTACATGATATTTATTTTCAACATAGAAAAGGTTTAAAAATACGCCTTTTTCAGAGAAAATATCACTTCGGTAAACACTATTGGAATTTATGGAGACGCAAAAATTTAATTATGACAATAATATTGTCAGAGCATTCCTCTATGCGACTATCGCATTCGGACTTGTAGGATTTCTGCTGGGGCTTACAGCTGCATTGATGCTTTTTTATCCTGAATTGCCTGAATTTTTATTCGGTACGGATGATACAACTATTAAAAGCTTGGCTTCAGGTAATATTCAGGGGCTAATCAATACACAGGGAGCAATGGGCTTCGGAAGAATCAGAATGCTTCATACCAGTGCCGTAATTTTTGCTTTTGTATGTAATTCCTTTTTCTGCGGTGCTTATTACAGTATGCAGAGGCTTCTTAAAACCAGAATGTATAGTGATACCCTTTCATGGATTCATTTCTGGTCATGGCAGCTGATGATCGTCAGTGTGGTTATTACATTCCTTATGGGAATCAATACTTCTAAAGAATATGCCGAACATGAATGGCCCATCGATATCTTAATTGCATTCTCATGGATCATTTTCGGAATCAATATGTTCGGAACTATTGCCAAAAGAAGAGTAAGACATTTGTACGTAGCCATCTGGTTCTATATGGCAACCTGGCTTGCTGTAGCAATGCTTCACATTTTCAATAACCTGGAAGTTCCGTTATCTTTCACAAGCTGGAAATCTTATTCTGTATATGCAGGTGTAAAAGATGCATTAGTACAATGGTGGTATGGGCACAATGCGGTTGCATTCGTATTAACCACCCCTGTATTAGGTCTTATGTATTACTTTATGCCAAAAGCAGCTCAGCGACCGGTATTCTCATACAAACTATCCATTATTCACTTCTGGTCGCTGATCTTCGTATATCTTTGGGCCGGGCCTCACCACCTGCAATATACAGCTTTACCGGCATGGGCTCAGGCGGTAGGAACAGGGTTCTCTATTATGCTTATTGCTCCGTCATGGGGAGGAATGCTTAATGGCCTTCTTACCTTAAGAGGAGCCTGGGATAAAGTAAGAGAAAATCCTATTCTTAAATTCTTTGTAGTAGCGGTTACATGCTATGGTATGGCTACTTTCGAAGGACCTTTACTCGCTACAAAATCATTAAATAAAATTGGTCACTATACAGACTGGGTTATCGGACACGTACACATTGGTGCACTCGGATGGAATGGTTTTATGGCATTCGGAATTGTTTATTACCTGGTTCCAATTATGTGGAGAACATCTCTCTGGTCTAAAAAACTGGCCAACTGGCACTTCTGGCTGGGAACTTTAGGAATTATCTTCTATGCAGTTCCAATGTATATTTCCGGATTTACGCAAGGATTGATGTGGAAACAGTTCAACCCGGACGGAACCTTATTATGGAAAAACTGGCTGGATACTGTAACAGCTGTCATTCCTTACTATAAAATGAGATTCTTAGGAGGACTATTCTATCTTTCAGGGGCTATCCTGATGGTTGTCAATGTTATTAAAACAATCAAAGCCGGTTCATTCCAGAAAGAAGTGCCTGCAGAAGCTCCTGCCTTAGCCAATATCGGAAGTTCAAGAAAAGAAGGTGAAGGCTTCCACCTTTGGCTGGAAAGAACGCCTACTCTTCTTTCTGTATTAGCTTTCATTACAGTAGCAATTGGTGGATTGGTGGAGATTGTTCCTACACTGTCACTGAAGCAAAGTGTTCCGACAATTACTGCTGTAAAACCATACACGCCACTGGAACTGGAAGGTAGAGACTTATATATCCGTGAAGGATGTAACTCATGCCACTCACAAATGATCAGACCGTTCCGTGACGAAGTCGTAAGATTTGAAGGGAAAAACGGACAGTACTCCAAAGCAGGAGAATTCGTATACGACAGACCATTCCTATGGGGATCTAAAAGAACAGGACCGGATCTTCACAGAGAAGGAGGAAGAAACCCGGATTCATGGCACTTCAAACACATGTACAACCCAAGAATTACTTCTGCTGGTTCCATTATGCCACGTTTCCCATGGTTAATCAGTAATAAACTGGACAGAACACAAATGGTGGATAAAATGAAACTGATGAAAAATGTCTTCGATGTTCCTTATACAAAAGCCCAGATAGATTCTGCCAACCAATGGGCGGACAACCAGTCCAAAGCAATTGTACAGAGAATTTATTCTGAAGCAACGGATGTAAAAGATCAGATGACCAAAGAAAAAACAGCAAAAGGATCTGCCTATGTTCCACTTGAACAAAGAGAAATTGTAGCCATGATTGCTTACCTCCAGAGATTAGGTACAGACATCAAAACAACACAGGTACAAACCGCAAGCGTAGAGTAACATTTAAAATTAAACTGCAATGAAAACGAGAACCCCCATTTCAATATATATCGCAACAACGATAGGTTTAACGATCATGGCCTTTGAAATGTTCGCCGGAGATTCAGGATATTTTTCTTCTCCTTTTTTCTGGGCGCTGATACTAATTGCCATTATCCTGCTGCTGATCATGAATTCGATTGGTGACCTGGTAGAAAATGAAAGTTTCAACAGATTATCCGAGGAAGAAAAAAAACAATATCTGGAAGAAAAAAAGATTCCTTATTACCAGAAATTATGGAACTCTGCGTTCAAAAAACAAAGCGCTACAGAAGAAAAAGATATTCTTATCGACCATGGTTTTGATGGAATTACAGAGCTGGATAACTCGCTTCCGAAATGGTGGATTGGCTTATTCTGGTTCGGATGTATTTTCTGTGCCGTATATCTGGTAGCCTTCTCTTTTACAGATTATGCCCATCCGGATGCAGAATACACGAAGGAAACAAAAACCATGCTGGCTTCCATAGAAGAGTATGAGAAAACGGCGCCTCAGATCAATCTGGAATCTGCAAAATACAGTGCTGATAATATTGCCGAAGGACAGGAACTTTTTAAAACAAATTGTGTGACCTGCCACGGAGACGGAGGAAAAGGAGGTATAGGTCCGAACCTTACCGATACCCACTGGATCAATATTAAAGAAAAAAGCTTATTTAAAAATGTATTCTGGATGCTTGAAAACGGCTCTCCGAACAATCCTACCATGAGACCTTTCATTAAAGAAGGAACCATTACCGGAAGAGATGCAGAGAAAATTGCCGCTTATATTTATCACATCAATCAGGAAACCGCTCCTATCACAACGGCACAAGGTGGTGCAGCTCCTCAGGGAGAAGAAGTGAAATGGGAGAACGGAAACAACTAAAATTATTATTATCTATCAATAAACCATGCCACGCCCCCTTCACAACTACTAACATTTGAATTTCATTTTTGCTAACTAACCTTTTCAACATTAAAAAATGATAAAAGGGGGCGTTTTTTAAACATAATAATCCCTGCCTTGACTCGTCTTACTCAACTATTCACTTGACAACTACAAACTAAAAATTCCATAATAAGACAGCCAAGGCAGGATTTTTGCATTCGCAAAGGGTACCACAACAAAGACCAAGTAAAATAGTATTGTTATCTTTGTTAGAAACCTCATCGCATTTGAAACTGAAAATCAACACCACAAAACTCTTAAGGCGTATTGCAATAACCTTTATTTCGATATTGGTTCTTCTTACCCTGTTGATACTAAGCTTAAGGCTTCCAGCCGTTCAAAATTTCATCAAAGACAAACTCATTGTTTACCTTGAGAAAAAAATCAAAACTCCCGTAAGCCTGGAAAGAGTCTACATAGGATTCCCGAACAGCCTTGTCATGGAGAACCTTTATCTCAAAGGACAGGACGTAGATACTCTTCTGGCAGTGAAGAAACTGGATGTAGGTTTACATATGCTGAAGCTTCTTAATTCTACGGCAGATATTACTTCTGTTGAAATGGAAGGAGCACGTGCCAATGTAGTGAGGAAACCGGATGGCAAATTCAATTTTGATTATATCATTGATGCTTTTGCTTCCAGTGATAAAGAAGAAAGTCCCTCCAAACCCTTTATTATTTCCCTTGATAAAATCAATTTAAAAGATGTTGGGGTAACATTTAACGACCAGCAATCGAAGAATGATATTCAGCTCTATTTTAAGTCATTCGATACCAGAGTTAAAACTTTTGATCTTAACAAAAACAACTATGCTGTTAATGATATCAATCTCGACGGTTTAAAATTAAAGTTAAAGCAGGGACTTGTAGAAGAAGTTGCCAACAAGGTGGAGAAAAAAGTAGATTCTCTTAATGAAAAAAAGCCTATGAATATTGGCTTAAGAGGAATAAAACTTACTCATTTCGACATTGATTACGGCGATGAAAATACAAAGACATTCGCAAAAGTTATCTTCAAAGAACTGAGTACAAAGGTTAATAAACTGGATCTTGAAAACAACGCTTTCAACGTAGCGAATGTATTTCTTTCGGGGGCAGACATTAATGCCAACCTTTATCTTCCCTCTCAGAATGCCAACCCAAAAAAGACCAAAGAACCTGAAATTTCAAAAGTTTCCGATCAGGATAAAGCCATGAAACTTCTCTTAGGAAAGCTTGTTTTGAACGATGTAAAGGTCAATTATAACAATACCGCTATCGCTCCTACTAAACAGGGAATGGACTTCAATCACCTTAATTTTTCAAAGATGAACGTGGAGGTGAGAAGCTTCAAAATGGAGAACAACACCTTTGCAGGAACAGTAAACTCAGCAGAAATCAAAGAAGGCAGAGGACTGGATATTCAGAAGTTCAATACGGATTTTGTGTATGCTGAAAAGGAAGCTTATCTTAAAGATCTTTATCTGCAGACTCCAAAAACACTATTGCGTGATGAGGTTATTTTAAACTATAATTCCATTGACCAGCTAAGCTCAAACTTAGGCGCCGTAAAAATTTCAGCCAATATCAAAGATTCAAAAATAGGGTTTTCCGATATTCTGAATCTGGTTCCGACATTGAGAAATACGGTTCCATTCAATAAATACCCGAATGCTATCCTGAATGTAAACGCCAATGTAAAAGGAAGCGTTAACGATCTTTTAATTCAGGATCTGAAAGTTTCAGGTTTGGATCAACTGAGAGTAATGGCCTCCGGAAAAATCAAAAATGTGATGAATCCGGATCAGTTATATTATGATCTGAGAATCGGAGAGTTTTCATCCAATGCCAAAACAATATTCAATCTTGTCCCTAAAAATACAATTCCTTCGAATATTTCGCTTCCTTCCCATTTCAGCATCAAAGGAAATGCAAAAGGAACAACGAAAGTGGTGAATACAGATCTTAACCTCTACTCTACTTTGGGGAACGCTGCCATCATCGCTCAGGTAGACATGCGCAGAAAGAATCATGAATTGTATGATGTGAAAGCCAATCTTCAGGGTATACAGGTTGGGAAAATCATTCAGAATAAAGATATTGGTCCTGTTACAGCACAAATTGCCGCCAAAGGAGAAAGTTTTGATTTCAAAAATGCCAATGCCGACTTAAAAGGCCATGTTGCTTCCGCAGTCTACAAAGGATATCGTTACCAAAACATGAACCTTACCGGAAAGATCAAAAAAGGAGCTTATCATGTGATTTTGGATTCAAAAGATCCGAATGCCAGTCTGCAGCTGACCGCTTCCGGAGTTTATGATGAAAAAAATCCTACGGTAAAAGTGAATGGAGAAGTCATCAAACTGGATGTCAACAAACTTGGTTTCTATGAAAAGCCGATGATCATTGCCGGAAAAATTGATGGAGATTTTACTAGTTTAGATCCGAATAATCTGAATGGATATCTCAACCTTAAAGATTTTGCATTCTCGGATACCAAAGAAGTGTATCCTGTACAGGAAGTTAATCTGAAAGCTTCCTCTACACAGGATTCCACACAAATTGTTTTCAACTCTCAGGTGGCAGATGTGGAGCTGAAAGGAAAATACAAGCTTACCCAGATTTTTGGTGCTTTAACGCAAACGGTCAATCAGTATTATCAGTTCCAGAAGCCGGATAAAAGCCAAAAAATTGATCCGGGGCAGCATTTTAACTTTACTGCAAAGATTAAAAATGACGATCTGATCAGAAAATTTGTTCCGGATCTGAAAGATTTTGAAACCATTAATCTTGTCGGGAATTATGATGCAGATTCTCAGAAAATTGAAATTGACGGACAAATTCCAAGGTTATTATATGGTGAAAATACCATTGAAAAAGGTGCTTTAAAGGTAACGAATGAAAATCAGGCATTACAATACAGCCTTAATGTAGCGGCTTTAAAAAGCTCAAGCTTTTCTTTAAATAAAATCAATATTGACGGAGATGTTGCGGACAATACCATCCGGTACAACGTTACTACAAAAGACGAGAAAGATGCCACTCAGTTCCTGATTGCAGGAAATGCAAAATCGTTGAATGACATTACCGAAATATCTCTTAACCCGAACGGACTTAAGCTCAATTATACGGATTGGAATGTTGCAGAAAACAATAAAATTCAGATCAGCAACAAAGGAATTCTGGCGGATAATTTCATTCTTTCCAATGGCAGCAGTGAAATCGCTGTTCAATCTGAAAGCAGCAGCCCAGGCAGCCCTTTGAACATTTCATTGAAAGATTTCAAGATTGAAACCATTACGGAACTTATCAAAAAAGATACAGTTCTGGCTAGAGGAACCATTAACGGGACAGCACAGCTTCGGGATATTACTAAAAATATGACCTTCACTTCCGATCTGAATATTTCCGACCTGATTGTCTATGGAAGTCCTGTCGGAAACCTTGCTGTAAAAGTAAACAATGCTTCACCGAAGGTTTTAAATGCAGATATTGCCCTTTCCGGAAATAACAATGACGTAAAAATCCTTGGGGATTACAATACCTCTTCCAGTACTTTCGACCTGAATATGGCAATTAATCAGCTTCAGATGAAGAGTATTCAGGGATTCTCCATGAATGCCATTACCAATACGGAAGGTTATCTTTCAGGAAACTTAAAGATTACCGGAACGAGTGACAAACCAAATATTTTAGGAAAAGTAAAATTCAATGATGCCGGATTGGAAATTGCCAAAACGGGAAGTGATTTCAGACATCTGAGTGATGAAATAGACTTTACCAGTCAGGGAATAGAGTTTGATCAATTTAAAATCAAAGATAAAGACGGAAATGCCCTTGTAGTGGATGGGCAGGTTCTTACGCAGACCTATAGGGATTTTGCTTTTAACCTTAATGTAAATGCAAAAGATTTTAAAGTAGTTAATTCGGAGAAATCCAATGATGCGATCATGTATGGTATTCTGGCCATTGATGCCGGACTTCATATCCGCGGAAACCTTGATCTTCCAAAGGTAGACGGAAGGTTGAGCGTGGCAGACAACACCGATTTCACTTTTGTTCTGCCTCAATCCAGCCCTTCTCTGCAGGAGAGAGATGGTATTGTAGAATTTGTGGATCAGGATCAGGTGGTTTTAAACAAAACGATCAAAGCCGATTCTCTTAATGCCCAGAGCCGTATCAAAGGAATGGACGTAAGCGTTAATATTGAAGTCAGCAAAGAGGCAAAACTATCGCTGATCATTGATAAAGCCAATGGTGATTTTGTACAGCTTCAGGGTGAAGCAGAATTAACCGGAGGAATAGATCCGTCAGGCAAAACCACATTGGTAGGTGTATATGAAGTGGAAAAAGGAAGCTATGATCTTTCGGTGAGTTTCCTGAAGCGTAAATTTGACATCCAGAAAGGCAGTACCATTACATGGACAGGTGAACCTACGATGGCTCAAATGGATATTACCGCCGTATATAAAACAGAAGCTCCGCCTATTGACCTTGTGGAGCAGCAGATCAGTGGAGAAAGTGCCTCAACGATGAATCAGTTTAAACAGAGGGTTCCTTTTAATGCCTTGTTAAAAATGAAAGGTGAATTATTGAAACCTCAGCTTACTTTCGATATTACTACAGATGAGAAAAATAATTCTGTATCTACGAATGTAAAAGATGTTGTTGATCAGAAGCTTGCCCAGATCAGAACGCAGGAGTCTGAGCTGAACAAACAGGTATTTGCCTTATTGCTTCTGAACCGTTTCATCGGAGAAAATCCATTTGAAAGCGGTGCCGGAATGTCTGCGGAGACCATGGCAAGGCAGAGTGTAAGTAAGATCCTGTCACAGCAGCTGAATAATCTTGCAGCAGGGCTGATTAAAGGAGTAGATCTTAATTTTGGTCTTGATTCTTCAGAAGATTATTCCACCGGAGAAAAAAATACCCGAACTGATCTTAACGTCGATATCAGCAAAAAACTGTTGAATGACCGACTGAAAGTAACGGTAGGAAGTAATTTCGGACTGGAAGGCCAGGCCCGCCAGAATGAAAATATGACCAATATTGCTGGTAACGTTTCTGTAGATTACAGTCTTTCCAAAGATGGAAGATATATGTTACGGGCGTATCGTAAGGATGAATATCAGGTAGCTCTTCAGGGCCAGATCATAGAAACCGGAGTTGGATTCATTATTACATTGGATTATGACAAATTCCGGGAGATTTTCCAGAAATCTAAAGAGAAGAAGCCGAAAAAAAATCAAAATAACCAAGTGGTAGAATTTAAATAATGAATAGTAAGTTCCATATATATTGTAAGTATCTGTTGGTTTCCGGAATGGCATCCACGGTAATCTCGTGCAGCAACACCAGGTTTTTGAAAGAAGGCCAGATGCTCTATACGGGAGCCAAAGTAAAGATTGAAAATGATACGATTTCCAAGAAAGAAAAAAAAGATCTTGAGTCTGCACTGGAAGCAAACCTCACCCCAAAGCCTAATTCTACATTTCTGGGATTGCGCCCAAAGCTGTATTTCTATAACATAGCCAAGGAACCTAAAAAAGACAAAGGTTTTAATTACTGGCTTAAGTATAAAGTGGGTGAAAAACCAGTATTATTGGGAGATGTGGATCGTGAGTTCAATAAAGATATCATTGAAAATTATTCTGAAAACAAAGGATATTTCAATGCCAGAGCAACTTATGACACCGTTTCAAAGAACAAAAAGGCTCAGGTTATTTATACAGTAAGACCTGGCTCAAGATATCTGATAGACGGTGTAAAATTCCAGAAAGATTCTACACTGGTTAACCAGGAAATTCAAAACCTTACGGATAAAACTCTTCTTAAAAACGGAAGACCATTTGACCTGGACGTCATCAAAGCAGAAAGAGAAAGAATTGACAACAGGTTAAAGGAACGAGGTTTTTATTATTTCCATCCTGATAATATTATCGTGCAGGCCGATAGTACGGTGAGTAAGAATCATAAAGTTGAGCTTAATGTAAAATTGAAGGATAACACTCCTGATTTAGCAACACAGCAGTTCAGTATTGATAATGTTATTGTATTTCCCAATTACAATATTCAGGATGTAAAAGATGGTAAATACAGCATCCCGATGGATAAAGATTCTCTTTCCAAATATCGTTTTGACGATATTTATGTCATTGATCCGCAGCATAAATTCAAACCGAAGATTTTTGACAGAGCCTTATATTTCAAAAAAGGAGATCTTTACAACCGTTCCAACCACAATCTTACCCTGAACCGATTGATCAGTCTGGGAGTATTCAAATTTGTAAAGAACGAGTTTATTGTATCTGATTCTTTAAGCCATAAATTTGATGCGTATTATTTGTTGACTCCAAGACAGGTACAATCGCTCCGTCTGGAAGCTTTGGGAAGAACCAATTCCGCCAACTATGCGGGTAGTGAGCTGAACCTTAACTGGACCCACAGAAATTTCTTCAGAGGCGCAGAACAGTTTAAAGCAGCCATCTACGGAGCTTTTGATTTCCAGATGGGAGGTGCCCAGAATGCCAATAATATTTTCCGTGCAGGAACAAACGTACAGCTTTCAATTCCGAGAATTGTAGCACCATTCCGTTTTCATTCTTCCAGTGAATTTGTTCCCAGAACGAATATCACATTGGGATATGAATTCCAGAACAGAACACAATATTATACCCTAAATAATTTCACGGGATCATTCGGATATGTGTGGAAAGAAAATGCAAGGAAAGAACATGATCTGAAAGTGATTGATATTACTTTGGTATCGCCAGCAAATGTTACAGATGAATATAAAGCTAAATCTGCCAAAAATCCTGCTATGCAGCGAATTGTCGATAAACAGTTAATTTTTGGCCCAACCTATTCTTATACCTATACCAACACCATGCTGCCAAAGACCAATACCGTTTATTATAAAGGAACGCTGGATCTGGCAGGAAATATCACGGGATTGGTTACCGGAGCTGATGTAAAGAAAGATAAGGAAAAGAAAATATTCGGAATTCCTTTCAGTCAGTATGTAAAGATTGAAAATGATTTCAGATTCTATCATAAGTTCACTGAAAAATCTTCATTGGCTACAAGATTTATCGGAGGAATCGCCTATCCATACGGAAATTCAGAATTTGTTCCTTTCTCCAAACAGTTTTTCTCAGGAGGAAGTAACAGTATCAGAGCATTCCGTGCGAGAACATTAGGTCCGGGTAGTTTTGACCCGAGAACGATAGAACCGGGTGCTTATTTTGACCAGTCCGGAGATATTAAACTGGAATTAAATGCAGAGTACCGTGCCAATCTTTATAAGTTCTTAAATGCTGCCGTTTTTGTAGATGCCGGAAATATCTGGCTGCTACATGATGATGAAAACAGACCCGGGGCTAAGTTTTCAAAAGATTTTTTAAATGAAATTGCGGTGGGTGCCGGAGTAGGTCTGAGACTGGATTTTTCTATCCTGATTTTGAGACTGGATCTTGCCATGCCACTGAGAGTTCCTTACTATCAGAAAGGGGACAGATGGGCCTTCGATAAAATTAACTTCGGAGACTCAAGCTGGAGGAAAGATAATCTTGTTCTCAATATTGCCATCGGATATCCATTTTAATATGATTAAAACTGCCAAATTTTTCTGGGAAGTTCTGAAAGACACCTTTACAGAATGGAACAATTCTTCCGCATCAAAAGATTCGGCAAGCCTTGCGTACTATGCCATTTTTTCTATTCCGGGTTTATTGATCATTATTATCTGGGTACTTGGAAATTTCTTTGGGGAAGAAGCCATTCGCGGGCAGATCAGCACCCAGATCAGTGGTATTATGGGACCGGATGTGGCTAAAAGTATTGAAGGTATGCTCGCCGGTGCTTTGATTGACAAAAAGAATATTTTTATGAAGGCAGTAGGGGTAGGATCATTGGTTTTCGGTTCTACTACGCTTTTCTTTCAGCTGCAACATTCATTAAATACACTTTGGGAAGTAGAAGCTGCTCCCAAAAAGGCATTAGTCAAATTTTTACTGGACAGAGCGAATTCTTTGGGAATGATTCTTATTTTAGGATTTCTTCTGATGATCACCATGATTTTATCTTCTCTGATCAGCCTTTTTAATACAATTATCACCCAATATTTTGGTTTTGAAACGTATATGCTGGTAGAGTTTGTCAACTTCGCCGTCGGCTTTGGTCTTGTGATGCTGTTATTTGCCTTAATGTTTAAAGTACTGCCTGATGTTTTGATCAGCTGGAAACCGGTATGGAAAGGAGCATTTCTGACAACGGTTTTATTTACCCTCGGAAAATTTTTATTAAGTCTTTATTTTAACCAGGTAAAACCTACTTCAGCCTTTGGCGCTGCCGGAACAGTTATTCTGATTATGATGTGGATCAATTATTCGTGTATGCTGATATTCTTTGGTGCAGAATTCACTAAAGTGTATACCTACAAAAAGGGCTATAAAGTAGTTCTTTCCAAACATGCACGATGGACTCCTGCTAAGTTGTACGCGGATAGTCTGAAACAGATGCAGGGTGAAAGTAGTGATAAAGTGTAAATTTGGGTTGCGAGGTTCGGGTTGCGAGATTTTGAGATCCGGGATATTTCTGATGCGAGATTATTGATATATAAAAAATAGAAAGAAAGCCTCCTGAAAAATTTCAGGAGGCTTTCTTTCTATTTTTACATTCTGTTTACGGTTCCGATTCCCAAGAGTTCCAACGATTTTTTAATCGTCTTTGCTGTGAGATCTGAAATATTCAAACGGAATTGTTTTACATTTTCATCTTCCAGTTTCAGAATAATATTACTTTGATAGAACGAATTATAAGATTTAGCCAGATCATAAACATAATTGGCAATCAGGGCTGGGCTCAATGCTTCTGCTGCTCTTTCAACAATTGTTTTGTAACTGGTCAAAAGCATAATCAGTTCTTTTTCATACTGGTTTAAAGTTACATCCGATATTTCTTTATACTGGTAATCTGCTTTTGCCAGCAAAGACTGCGTACGAGCGTAGGTATATTGAATAAACGGTCCCGTATTTCCATTAAATTCAATACTTTCTGCCGGATTGAACAACATCTTTTTCTTAGGATCCACTTTCAGCATGAAATATTTGAGTGCTCCCATTCCAATGATTTCATAAGAAGCTACTTTTGCTTCTTCTGAAAGACCTTCAAGTTTTCCTTGTTCTATAGCTTTTAATTTTGCCGTTTCATGCATTTCTGCCATCAGGTCGTCTGCATCTACTACAGTTCCTTCACGGGATTTCATTTTACCTTCAGGCAATTCAACCATTCCGTAAGAAAGGTGAAACAACTGATCTGCCCATTCATATCCTAATTTTTTCAGGATTTTAAATAAAACCTGAAAATGATAATCCTGCTCGTTTCCTACAGTATAGATGAGTTTTTGAATATTATTTTGCTTAAAACGTTCCACTGCCGTTCCAAGATCCTGAGTCATATAAACAGAGGTGCCATCTGAACGTAACAACAGCTTCTGATCAAGACCTTCATCGGTAAGGTCACACCAAACAGAACCGTCTTCTTTCTGATACAAAACGCCTTTATCCAATCCTGCCTGAATAAGATCTTTTCCTAAAATATACGTATTGCTTTCATACTGAACCTGGTCAAAGTCAACTCCCAGTCTTTTATACGTTTCATTAAAACCTTTGTAAACCCATGAGTTCATTTCTTCCCAAAGTGCTCTTACAGTTTGATCTCCATTTTCCCAATCCAACAGCATCTTCTGAGCTTCTTTCATCACCGGAACGTCTTTTTTAGCCTGCTCTTCTCCTACCCCTTGTGCTACAAGCTCTGCAATTTCTTTTTTATAATTTTTGTCAAATTCTACATAATAGTTTCCAACAAATTTATCGCCTTTGGTATCGGTTGTTTCAGGAGTTGCTCCGTTCCCGAATTTCTCCCATGCCAGCATAGATTTACAGATATGAATACCTCTGTCATTGATAATCTGGGTTTTGATTACATCATATCCAGCCTCTTTTAAAATCTGAGCAACTGAGAATCCTAATAAATTATTTCTGATATGCCCTAAGTGCAATGGTTTGTTGGTATTCGGTGAAGAATATTCTACCATTACCGTAGCATTTTTCTTTTCTATAGTGGAAAAATTCTTGCTTACAGATCTGAAGTTGTCCACAAACAGCTGGTTTTTCACTTTAACATTCAGGAAACCTTTCACTACATTAAAGCTTTCGAAAAGTTCCGTCTGTTCTGTTAACGCTTCACCTAATTCAACCCCGATACTCTCAGGATTTTTCTTCAATTGTTTGACCAACGGGAAAGTGACAATGGTGAAATCACCTTCAAATTCTGTTTTATTTTCCTGAACTTCCAGTTTGATGTCTTTTAACTGATACACATTTAAAATAACCTCTGAAAGTTTTTCTTCTATAATATCTTTAATATTCATGTTTCTAAATTCTCTTTTTAATGCTTATCGCTGAAACATTTTTACAGTCTGTTTCAGCTCAAAATCTGAGTTACAAATATACGGAAATAAAAAAACCGCCCGAAGGCGGTTTAAAAATTTAAATGGTCCTAGTTATCCCACCAAACGGGTATACTTACATCACTCACGACTGCTGCATTATTATTTAATGTTCTTTCAGCTTTAGGAGTTATTAATCTCAAAGGTATTTTTTTAGATTGGCTATTCTGATTAGGCGTTAATACAGGGAAACCTGTACGTCTCCAATCATTATAAGGCTCCATTGTGGTAAACAGGGAAGAATATTTTTGAGTAATTATATTCTGTAATGTTACTGCAGCTGAAGCTGTAGTAGCAAAGACAGGATTATCAGTACCAGTAACATCTATCAAAGATGCACTTACAGCAGTTTTCAGGGCAGCTTGAGCACCTACAGTATTTCCAAGTCTGAATTGTGCTTCTGCTTCTATGAATTTAATTTCACTATAGCTAAATATTATATTCGATGTACTTGCACTTCCTGCAAAGTAACTCCCAAAAGGAGAAGCATCTGTGTTGCTATCTTCCGGAGCTGATCCGGAATATCCCCCGGATGCATCTAATCCTGCATAATGAGGTAGCCTTGGATCACTACTATTCTTTAAAAGATCTATAAAATATTTTCCCATAGACATATAACCTGATCTTTGATTATTAAATGCAAACCAAAGATTTTGATTATTTCCTCCATCAAATCGAGCCACCAAGTTATCTGAACTGGAAGTAAACGAGTTTTGCAAGTAGTTTAAAGCCTTCTGAGCTGCTACAGTACTTCCTTCTCTTTGAGTTAGTCTTAATGCATATCTTGCTTTAATGGCATAGGCTAATTTTTTCCATTTATCTATATTTCCTGCATAAAAGATATCATCACCTGCCGGTAACCCTAAATTAGCATTTTCAGGTTTTGATAAATCTATTATTGCACTATCCAAATAACTTTGAATCTGAGAAATGATATTTTGCTGAGAATCATATTTTGGAGAGAAATTATTGACTCCTTGAAACGCTTCTGAAAAAGGTACATCACCCCATGTATCAGTAGCATACCCCATATTTAAGGCTAATAAAATCTTAGCCATCCCTGAATAATAAGGATATTTATCCCCAAACTGAGTGATAATCTGATGAAGATTTACTCCAGTCTTATAAATATTAGACCAATCTGTTTCATTATCCAGTTCTGTTAAAAAATAATTAGTATAATCTAATGACTGAAACAGATTACCATTGGTATGCTGAGTCAACAAACTTATTTGTCTTGTCAAATTACCTGTTGAATTATTAATTGTTCCTACTGCTGCACCTGTAAATAAAGTTTTAGGAGATGTAACTTGCGTAGGACTATTGGGATTTTCATTAAATGTATCTAGCTCATGCTGACAAGAATTTAGAAATAATCCAGCAATAATTATAGGTATGTATATTATTTTTTTCATAATTAGAAAGTAAATTTAAAGGATAGTGTATAACTTCTCGTCCCGGGATTATTGAAATAATCAAATCCATTAGTATTTGAACTTGCACCCGCAATTGATGTTTCCGGATCTACACCTTTGTAGTTAGTAATTAAAAATAAGTTTCTAGCGGAAAAAGTAACCTGAGCCTCTCTTATAAAAGATAGAGTTTGAGTATTAGATAACATTTTACCAAAATTGTATGATAAACTTACATCTCTTAGCCTAAACCAATTTATATCTCTTTCTATCTGTTGTTCATTCGCACTACCAGATCCATCTCCTAAAAAGCTTGAATAATATAGTTTGTTATTAATTGCTTTCGTATTAGGAGCACCAGTTTCAGTAACACCAGGTATGGTATACATTGCTGACCTATCATCAGCAGAAGTCTGGGTCATTCCTAATCTATGCAATCTCGCTAATGTTCCGTTCCAGATATCACCACCTTTACGAATATCCAGTAAAAAACTTAAAGACAAGTTTTTATAACTGAAATTATTTCTGATTCCTCCTAACCAGTCCGGATTAGGGTTTCCAATAATTTGAGATTCTGCTGAAACTAATGGTAAACCATCAGATCCTATAATTAAGTTCCCAGCCGAATCTCTTTTCCAAGCCGTACCATAAAATACTCCCAAAGGTTCACCTTTAATGATGGCAGGAACAACATTTCCAGAAAAGAAATCACCTCCTTCACTAGAAAAATTTAAATTGTCTTGTATTTCAACAACTTTATTTACGTTTTTAGCCCAATTAAGATTTACACTCCAGTTAAAGTTTTGATTTTTAAGAATATCATACCCTAATTCTACTTCTATACCTTTATTTTCAACTGTAGGACCGTTGGTAAAATAATTCTGAAATCCCGAAGACGGTGCAACTGGAGCTTGGATAAGTAGGTCATAGTTGGTTGATTTGTAAGCACTCGCATTTAAGCGTAACCTTTTAAATAATTCTAATTCTAAACCTACTTCAAATTCGTCATTTCGCTCAGGCTTTAAATTTGGATTTTTCGCAATGGTAGTCAGTCCATAGGCACCAACTCCCATATATGGAGAAGTTAATTGCGGACCAAATGTATCAAAATAAGTTGGAGTTCCATAAGTGTTAACAATATTGTAAGGATTAGCAGATGCAAAAGTTTTCGCATAAGCTACTCTTACTTTTCCTAAATTAACCCAGTTTGGTAAATTTAATGTCTTATTAAACAGCCAAGATCCTGAAAAAGAAGGATAGAAATAGGAACTATTTTGTTTAGGCAGTGTACTGCTCCAATCATTTCTTCCTGTTAATGTTAAATAAAATTGGTCATAAAATCCTAATTCTGCCGAAGCCAATATCCCTCTTTTAATTTGTTTAAAATCTGTATTATTGGATACAAAAGTCGTAAAATTAGAAAGGTTGAATTGATTAGGTTCCAACATTGTAGATCCTTGAGTATATTGATCATTTCCAAATTTAGAAATTATCTGCCCCCCAAAACTATAATTCAAATTAATGTTATCAGTAAAGTTAATTAATCCACTAAAGATCAAATCTAAATTGTATTGACTTTGTGTATAAATGTCTACAACGACCTGGCCTGTTCGGTCAGCTGTTGAATTACCATTACTTGAGAATGAATAATTCTGCTGAGCATGGGTTGTATATGTATCTACTCCCGCTCTCAACAATACATTCAAAGCTTTATTATAATTATATGTTAAATAACCACTGATAATGGATCTATTTGTCTCATCTTTATATGGATTATTGTATACTGTATAATATGGATTGTCATATGCTGCAAAATAATTTTTATTATATCCTTGTACAGTCTGATAATCTCTAAGGTCATAAGTTGCTGGTGTTCTCAGTAAAGACAACATTACTCCAGCAATATTACTCCCTTTCTGAGCTCTTACCCCATTTGTATTGGAGAACTTTACATCAGCTCCAGCTTTTAGCTTATCGGTTAATTTAAATTCAGAATTTACACCAAAACTTGTTTTTTTAAGCGAAGTATTTGGAATAATCCCGGTTTGATCAATATGTCCAAATGAAGCTCTGAAATTACCATAATCCCCGCCTCCTGAAAATGCCAGGTTATAATTTTGTGCAGTACCAGTCTCAAAAAAGTTTTTAGCATTATCATAGGCCTTCAAACCAGATACACTTGAAATTAAGGGTCCCCAACTTTGATTGGTTCCCCCTGTGACAGGAATACCATCAGAGCCATATTGAGCAGGTGCAATATAATTAACTCCATTAGTTCCGGCGGCATAAGTATTTTGAAGTTTCGGCAAGCGGGTAATCATATCAAAAGATACAGCTGTGGAGAAATCAATCCCAATTCCTTTTCTTTTTCTCCCTTTCTTGCTTGTATAAATAATTACACCATTTCTGGCATTTTCTCCATATAGTGCCGCTGCTGCACCTCCTTTCAAAATTGATACACTCTCAATATCATCAGGGTTTATATCAATAGCTCTGTTTGAGTCATCTACTCCAGCCAGATTACTGCCCTGCCCCGCATTATTATTGACAGAGTTATCAATGATCTGGCCATCTAAGACAATAATAGGCTGACTTGAAAGATTAATTGACTTTTGACCTCTGATCAGAATTTTACTTGATGCTCCCGGAGTACCAGATGAACCTGTAACCTGAATCCCGGCTGCTTTTCCTGCTAAGCCTTGAATAATATTTGCCTCTCCTGATTTTTTTAAATCATCTCCGTTTACTTGTGATGTAGCATACCCTATTGTCTTTTTCTCCTTTTTAATCCCGAGTGCGGTTACCACAACACCTTCAATCTCTTTTGTCTGTGTAATAGTATCTTTTTTCTTCTGCTGGGCATTTACAATAGCAACAGAAGAAGTTAATACTACAACAAGCAGACTCATTGTTAGTTTCTTCATATCAAAATTAATTTTTAGCCCGTAAAATTGTATTTTAATTAACAATTCAGCAAGAAAAAAAATTAAAAAATAACAAATAAACCAACAAAAGAAAGCAAAAACAATTAAAAAAATTAAAAAATTACATAAAAATTAAGAAAATTAATAAAAAAAATAACATCAATATTTCGATTGATACTATTAACATAGATCCAGACATAATACCATATAAATCTGACGTTTATACATAGAATACACAAAATACGTTTTTTATTTTCTAAATAAATCCATTTCTAAATGATATTAAATTTAAAAAAACATTATTTGCACAAATAAAAAACCACCCGAAGGCGGTTTAATTTAATATGAATGTTAATAAAATATGTGTTAATTTTTATCCCAGAAAAGTTTTGTTGTAGCCTTATCTCCGCCAATTTTAGTACCCGCAGCTTTTACATTATCTCCGTTTAGCACATACTCCTGATCAGAATAAGGCATTCTATAGGGTACAGAAGATAAATTTGACTTCGGAGGATTCACAAGAATCGGATAGTCTAAACGTCTGGTAAAATTCCAACTTGCAAATCCTTTGTTAAACATAGCAATCCAAGCTTGTACACCTATAGACTGTTTCCAGTTTGCCGGATTATAAGGATGTGCAAGCACATATGCATCTGCAATAGTAGCGCTTACACCATTCTCCCTCATAGATTCATTCACTGCAATTGCATAAAGCTCTGCTGCTGTACCTCCTGCTGAATAACCTCTTGCAGCAGCCTCTGCTTTTAAGAAGGCTACTTCCGCATAACTAAAAAGGTTGGATGCTGCAGTAGCACTTCTGAAATAAGAGCTTAATTGAGAGAAGTTAGTGTATGGATCATTCAGCTCTCCAAAAACTCCTCCTTTATATACTCCTCCTACTTTGGTAAACCACACATCCATTCTTGGATCGGAAAGAGAACTCATAGTATTGATTGTTAATTCACTAGGCAAAAAATCATTTCTATTTGATGCTACTAAATTATCAAATACCGGATTTGAGAAAGTTCCGCCGTCATATTTAAATTTGTAAGCGTCGTCGTCAGAAGAAATAACCCCACTGGCTATTGCAGATTCAACGGTAGTTTTTGACAATGCAGGATCAACATCTGCTAAATTTATTCCTAATCTTAATTTAATAGAATTTGCAAATTTCTTCCATTTGGTCATATTACCTCCATAAACCAGATCTCCATAACCGGTAGCTGCAGGTTTTATAGTAGCCGTAACAGCATCGATTCTTTTGATCAAGTCAAGATAAATAGTCTTGGCATCATCATATTTAGGGGTTAATATTTCATCAGGTTTGAAAGCCTCAGAATAAGGAACATCTCCATAAGTATCCACGATATTTTCCCAAATAAATATTTCTTCAATTTCTAAAGTAGCCAATTTATTGATTCTAACATTTTCATCTGGTTCTACTTCTTTTACCAGGTTAACCTTTGCTTGTTTCAGATTATTAATACTGTAAACATACATTCTGTTAAAATGATTACGAGGCTGATTACGGGTTACTAAATTATATTGAGTTTCGTCCGGATATTGAGTTTCTGCCCATTGTTGTGTAAAGAATCTGTAATTATTAAAATTCACACTGGGGTTATCCATATAATAAGATGACTGATATAAGGCAGTAGCTAATAAATTGTCAGACGGAAGGATTGATGGATGTTTAGGGTCATCGTTAAGAGAAGTCAAATCACTTTGGCATGAACTTAAAGCCAACCCAATGCATGCAGACACCAAACTTATTTTTATAATATTTTTCATTTTTAAAGTAATTTAGAATTTAAATGTAACATTGATACCCAAATCTCTTGTCGTAGGCATGGAACCAATTGACCATCCATAAGAGCTAAGTCCGCCGCCTACCATGGCTTCAGGATCAGCATATGGTAAATTTTTATGAATTATCCACAGATTTCTACCTACAATTGAAATCTTGGCATCATAAATCTTGGTACCTGCCAGTAAAGATTTTGGAAGCATATACCCAATACTTGCTTCTCTAAGCTTAATAAAAGATCCATCATAAACAAATTCGCTTGCTGGTCGGGTTTTGTATCCGGGAGAACCATTATTATCAACCGGTGATAATCCAATATTATTTGGAGTACCGTCAGGAAGAACACCAGGTAAAACAATAGGTTTATCCCTAAAATCTCCTTCAGCTGTTTCTTTGTACAGACCGGATGACAATCCATAATACATATCTGTTGAGAATATATCCCCTCCTTTACGCATATCAATCAAGAAACTTAAAGAAAATCCTTTGTAGCTGAAGCTATTTCTAATACCTCCAATCCAGTCCGGGGTAGTATTACCTATCACCTGATTTGGGTTTTGTAAATATTTTCCTGTCTTAGGATCGATAACTTTTTGTCCATTTAAATAGGTATAATCAGCACCAATCAATGTTCCCCAAGCTTCACCAACTCTGGCGTTTAAAGATACCCCACCCTGAAAACTATTTAATAGATAGTTATTAATTCCCGGATATAATTCTACTACTTTATTTTGATTTTTTGACCAGTTGGCGTCAATATTCCAAGTAAAATCTTTTGTCTTTATTGGCACTAGTCCTAGCTGTACTTCAACCCCGCTATTATCAATTCTACCAGCGTTGAATATTTTACCTGTATATCCTATAGCTGCAGAAGTAGGAAGTGGAGAAAGTATCTGAGGAGTAGTTCTTGTTTTATAATAGGCGAAATCAACCGTTATTCTGTCTTTTAAGAAATGTGCTTCAGTTCCGACTTCAAATTCATTGGCCTTTTGCGGTTGCAGACCTGGGTAAGGTTGATTTAAAATAGAGTTATAAATTCCTTGATTAGATAAAATTCCAGCAGGTCTATAATTATTAAATAATTGATAAGAAGCAGCAGATCCTCCAACCTGAGCATAATTTGCTCTTATTTTCCAGAAATTCATCCATCTTTTAGTATCTAGAATTTCGGACATAATTAACGATCCTGTAATAGAAGGGTAGTTAAAAACATTATTACCTTTTAAAAGGGTTGATGTTTCTTCTATTCTGAATGTTGCATCTAAATAGAATTTTTTATAAAAATCAAAGGAAGCTGTTGCGTACCATGAGTTAGTTTGTATTGTATACTCAGTTTCATCTGCAGCTAGTGGTGCCTTTTTAGAGTTGGATAGGGCATAAATCCCAGGTACAATTAGTCCTCCTTCTGTTGATGCATAGACTGAATTATAATAATTTCGACGTATATTTCCTCCTACAACTCCGGAAAGGTTAATATTATCCGTGATATCAAATTTGTAATTCACCATTAAGTCATAGTTGGTCTCTGTCTGCAGTATGTCTCGTCTTCCATATCCAGAACCAATGGTGTTATTTGATTGTCCAAAAGCCTGAGGCAAAGAACCAACTGCCAATCTAGTTTCTGCTATAAGATTTGATCTGTCATATGAAACTTTTCCGGTAACAGAAATATTATCAAACAGATCATATGTTACCAGGCCATAAGTGAAATTCCTGTATCTTTTGTCTGAAGAATAATTCTGATAGGCCTGAAAATATGGATTGTTCCAATATGCAGGTGCTCCATTTGCTGCAGACTTTCTGTTCCAGGTAACATTACCAAAGTTATTGGATGCATTGGCTACATTTGGATCTACATTTGCAAAATATAAGTTTTGCAGAGCATCAATATCTACGTTAGTCTGCCACCATTGTCTGAAACCGGTAGCTATATTGTTTGAATAACCCGTAATACTCCTACCTTTAGTATCCTGTAAAGTTATTGTTGAATAGAAAGACGAATGCAATTTAGGCGTTAGATCATAATTAATCTTTAAAGAGAAATTATTTTTATTAAGATGAGAGTTAGGTATTAACCCATCGGACATCATATTTTCATAGGTAAAACTAATATTTTTTCCTTTTTGCCCTTTTTCTAAAGTTACGCTGTTAATATATGAGGCTGGATTTTCGAAAAATTTAATCGGTCCATTCTTAGCGGCCACCCAAGGAGTTGCTTTTTGATAATTGGGGGATAAAGGATTAAATGAATCCCACTGATATACCAATAAATTAGGATCAAATTTAGGGCCCCATGAAGCATCTGCTCCAAAATTCGCATTATTCAAACCATCAGAAGCCTGTGTACCGAATTTTTGAGAATAACCGGCACCATATCTTGTCTGATATTCAGGAAAAGTAGACTTATCAATAAATCCTACCTGTATTGCTGAGGAAAACGTCACACCCCAAGAACCATCATCTTTTCCTTTTCCATTTTTAGTTGTAATAACAATTACTCCATTTAACCCTCTTTCACCGTAAAGGGCTGAGGCCGCTGCTCCTTTTAATACGTTTATGGATTCAATATCTTCCTGGTTGATATCAGAAAGAGCATTACCGTAATCAATTGAGTTTTCCCGGGTACTGGTGTTGTTAACAGGTGATCCATCAATAACAATTAACGGATTTCCGCCGGCAAGCGACTTCACCCCTCTTATAACCAAATTGGAAGATCCTCCAAAGTTGTTATTTGTAGTAACATTAAGACCGGCCACCTTACCTGATAATTGCGCTGCAATATTTCCTGTATTTGTTGTCCCGTCTGACAAAGCGCTTGCTTTAATTTCCTGCGACGCATACCCCAAAGATTTTTTTTCTCTTTTAATACCAAGTGCAGTGACTACCACTCCTTCAATTTCTTTTGCTTTAATTGTATCTTTCTTCTCCTGAGCACTTACAATTGCCATAGAGGAAGTCAATACTAAAACAAGAAGACTTGTTGTTAGTTTCTTCATATCAATTATTTTTATATCCGTACAAATTTGTAGAATATATTCAATAATTCAAATAAAAATGTTAAAAAAAATAAAAATTTACCACAAATAAGCAATAAATACTATTAATTAACAAAAATTTTAAATTAAAAAAAAGATATATATAAATAAAATACTATAGTTTTAATAAATTAACAAAAATATTTCAATCAACTTAAACACTTAAAACAATTTAATTATTAAATAAATGATATTATTAAATAAAAAAACCGCCCGAAGGCGGTATAATATGAATGTTGTTAATACGTTTTAATTTTTATCCCAGAAAAGTTTTGTTGTTGCTTTATCTCCTCCAATTGCATTCGCAGCTGCTGAAACGTTAGCATTATTGACTACATATTCCTGATCAGAATATGGCATCCTGTAAGGCATCCCCCCAGTATAAGATGATGCTGGAGCAGTAAGTACAGGACTATCTAATCTTCTCACAAAGTTCCAAGCAGCAAAAGGATTATTCCACATAGCAACCCATCCTTCATATCCGATAGATTGTTTCCAGTTTGTTGCATTATATGGATTGGCTAAGATGTAAGCTGCAGCATCAGTTGCAGATATTCCATTTTCAGTCATAGATGCAGTAACTGCTGCAGCATATAGACCAGCTGCTGTTCCTCCTGCATTATATCCTCTTGCCGCAGCTTCAGCTTTCAGGAATAAAACTTCAGTATAGCTTAATAGATTTGCAGGAGCATTACCTGTTAAAAAAGTAGGATTTACATGAGAAAAATTAGAAAATGTGTTTAAAGTACCGTAGACACCCCCCTTATAAGCTCCTCCAATCTGAGTAAAATAAGCTCCTCTTCTTGGATCTGATTTAGCATTCATTGGGTTTACAATAACATCCGATGGTAAAAAATCATTCCTCCCTGAAGCTACTAAATCATCAAATAATGGATTTGTAAAAGTATTTCCATCAAATTTCAATGAATAAGAGCTATCATTTGAATCAATTACTCCACCACTGATAGCACTTTCAGCTACTGATTTTGATGTTGCAGGATCAACATCTGCAAGATTAATTGCTAATCTTAATTTAATTGAATTGGCAAGTTTAACCCATTTATTCATATCTCCTTTGTAAACAAGATCTTCAGGATATCCAGCTTTAGTCTTATTAATTTTTGCTATTGCTGCATCTAATCTCGTTATTAAATCAAGATAGATTGATTTAGCATCATCATATTTTGGAGATTTAATAGTTTCTGCTTGCAAAGCCTCTTTATAAGGTACATTACCAAATGTATCCACAATATTTTCCCAAACAAAAATGGAAGCAATTTCTAGAGTAGCCCATTTGTTATTAACTACATCAGCATCAGCATTAATCTCTGTTGGAAGATCTTTTTTAGCTTGCTCAAGAGGTGCTAATGTATAAACATACATTCTTCTGAAGTGATTTCTTGGCTGAGCTCTAGTAGTCAAATTATAATTGGTTTCCTGTACATAGGTTGTCTCTGTCCATTGTTGCGTAAAAAAACGATAATTATTAAAGTTTACACTACCCGTATACATATAATAGAATCCTTGAAACATACTTGTTGCCAATAAATTCCCTGTTGGTACAGTTGAAGGGTGCTTGGGATCCTCATTCAGAGAGGTAAGATCGCTTTGACATGAGTTAAACAATAATAACGAAGCAACAACACCTCCAGCGTATAATATATTTTTAAACTTTTTCATTTTAATAAATTTTATTTTTAGAATTTAAAGGTAAAATTAACACCCAATTCTCTTGTTGTAGGAAGAGCTCCCACAGATGATCCATATGAATACAATCCACCCATTTGAGATGATTCAGGATCTGCATATGGAAGATTCTTATGAATAATCCAAAGGTTTCTACCCACGATAGAGATTTTAGCCTCATTCATGAAGGTATTTGCCAATATACTCTTAGGAAGAGAATACGTAATACTAGCTTCTCTTAGCTTTACAAAAGATCCATCATATACAAATCTTTTGTCAGGAGCAATGGCATACCCATCATTTGGATTGTTACCATATTCTAAAGGATTAACTACATCTGTGTTAACTGGTGTTGTATTTACCTGACCATTAGGATTAACTCCGGCTAATACAGGTATATTTGTTCTATAACCATCAACAGCAGTTTCAGGGAATAATCCACTCGCTAATCCATAATACATATCTGATGAAAATACATCCCCTCCGTGACGAACATCTATTAAGAAACTTAATGAGAAATTTTTATATCTAAATGAATTTCTTAATCCACCTGTCCATTTAGCTTGAACATTTCCGATTACTTTATTACTCTCTGTTTGATACAATCCTGTCTCAGGATCCACCACTTTCTCACCATTTAAGTAAACATAATCACTACCATAGATATCTCCCCACTGGTTTCCAACTGAAGCCACTATGGAAGCGCCTCCTACTAATCCTACGAGTTGATATACCTGCAGACCAGCATCTAGCTCTACAACCTTACTTTTGTTTTTAGCCCAGTTGACATCTATATCCCATGCAAAATCTTGTGTTTTTATTGGGCTTACTCCTAAATGTAATTCGATCCCTTTATTGTTAATTTGTCCCGCATTGATTGCTGCACCAAGTTTCCCGGAACCAGCTGAAATATCCGGAGTAATAAGTTGGTCAAATGTCTTTGTATCATAATACGCCCCATCAAGAACAATTCTGTCTTTTAAAAAGTGAACTTCCGTACCAAACTCAAATTCTCTGGATCTCTGAGGTCTTAAATTTTCATTTTTTAGAATTGTTTGAGGTCTGTAGATATTAATATTTCCATTTCCTGTATTAAAATATCCTGCTGTATAATAAGAATATTTCAATTGGTAAGAATCAGCAGTACCTCCTACTTCTGCATAGTTTCCTCTTAATTTCCAAAAATTCATTACTGATTTATCAGATTTTAAAAGTTCTGATAAAATTACAGATCCGGAAACAGACCCATAAGTATATTTGTTATTACCATCAGGTAAAGTTGAACTCGCATCTCTTCTAATTGTTCCATCCAGATAGAATACTTTATTAAAATCAAATGAAGCCGTAGCATATAAACTGTTAGTTTGTATTGTTCCTTCAAACTCTACTGGGTTTAATAAAGGAGCTTTGGAATTATCTAATGAGTAATATCCTCGCTTAATTAGACCACCTTCCGTTGATGCTTCGATAGAACTCTCATGATTTCTTCTTACATTTCCTCCAACTATACCACTGATGTTTAACCACGAAGTAATATCATATTTATAATTTGCGAATAAATCAAAGTTTGTTTCACTTCTACTTAAATCATATCGATGATATCCAGAGCCTATAGCTTTTCCTGAAACTCCAAAATTTTGAGGATACGACCCCTCAGCAAGCCTTCTTTCAAAAACTAAATTAGTATTATCGTAACTAAGCTTACCTGTAATATTAATATGATCATTTACATCATAAGTTAACTGAGCATACGAAAATGTTCTTGTTCTATCATCAGTAGAATAGTTTTGATATCTCTGAAAATATGGATTGTTCCAAAAGGCAGGCTTTCCATTTGATCCACTTTTTCTATTCCACGTAACATTTCCGTAGTTATTAGCTACTGTAGGATTTCCAACATTATTAAAGTAAGCATTTTTCAACGCTTCCAAATCAACATTTGTCTGCCACCATTGTCTGAAACCTGTAACAATATTGTCGTTATAACCAGTCTCTGTTCTACCTGTCGTTCCCTGTATTGTTAGGGTTGTATAGACTGTCGCGTGTAATTTAGAATTTAAATCGTAGTTTACTTTAGCCGAAATTGTATTTTTTCTTAAATCTGAATTTGGTAATAGACCACTAGATAGATTATTATCGTATGTCAGATTAAAATTAAATCCTTTGCTTCCTTTTGACAAGGAAATGGAATTAATAAATGACATCGGTGTTTCAAAAAATTTAAGCGGGCCATTTTTTGCCGCTACCCAAGGGGTTGCTTTTTTATAATTTGGTGATGTCGGATCAAATGAGTCCCATTGATAAACTAATAAATTTGGATCAAACTCTGGGCCCCAAGATGCGTCTTCTCCGAAATTGGCATAGTCTTTACCATCTGCCGCGCTTCCATAATAAAATGAAGGGTCATAACCTCCTCCATATCTAGTCTGATATTTTGCAAATGTAGATTTATCTATAAAACCTGCCTGCACCGAGGATGATAAAGTTACCCCCCAGGAGTTATCTTCTTTTCCTTTACCGTTCTTTGTTGTAATTACAATTACACCGTTAAGTCCTCTTTCTCCATATAAAGCAGAAGCAGCAGCTCCCTTTAATACGTTTACAGACTCTATATCTTCTTGATTAATGTCTGATAAAGCATTACCTAAGTCAAAACCTCCATTCTGATTACCAAAAGAAGTAGATGAATTATTGACAGGTGAGCCATCAATTACAATTAAGGGATTACTCCCTCCTAAAGATTTTACTCCTCGAATAACTAAGTTTGAGGATCCTCCAAAATTAGAGGTGGTTGTTACATTTAAACCCGCAACTTTACCAGATAACTGAGACGCTATATTTCCCGTATTTGTAGTCCCATCAAAAAGTTTATCCGCCTTAACTTCCTGGGATGCATAACCTAAAGATTTTTTTTCTCTCTTGATCCCAAGTGCAGTAACGACTATACCTTCAATTTCTTTAGTCTGTGAAGTTGTGTCATTTTTCTTCTGCTGAGCATTTACAATCGCAACAGAAGAAGATAATACAACAACAAGAAGACTCATTGTTATTTTCTTCATATCAAATTAATTTTGTACGCTACAAATTTGTAAAACTTTCTTAATAACACAAAGAAAAAAACAAAAAAAATATCAATATTTCAACATTATATAAAAAAAACTAACGAAAGTATACTATTTTTTGTTAAAAAACACATATTTAACAAAAATAAACCATTAAGACATTATATTTTTTTAAGAAATATTAACAATAATAAATATTTATATTATCTATAGAAAAAATGCACAAAAAGTACATCAAACCAACTGATTAACAATAAAATAAGTCACTTATAAAAGATAAAAAACTCTATAAAAATCAAAATACAATGCAATGCATATGATATTTTCACCCTGAAAAAGGAATCAATTACCCACAAATAGTGAAAAAAATATATTTAAATTACCAGAATCCGAATAGAAATAAATAATAACTGAAATAATGACAATAATAAATCCTATAAAATACTTTCCTGTAAAATTTTATATTTTTGCAGTATACATACAATTCATGGAGCTAATAAAAAACTGGTCAAACCTTTACATAGAGGCAGGGTGTGATGAAGTAGGAAGAGGATGTTTAAGTGGTCCGGTGGTAGCGGCAGCAGTAATTTTGGATGATGATTTTAAACAAAATCTGGTTAATGATTCAAAGAAATTAACGTTCAAAACCCGTATGGAGCTGGATAGTTATATTAAAGATAATGTGAGAAACTACGCCATTGCAGAGCTTCCACCGTCCTTCATTGACGAACATAATATTCTCAATGCAAGCATCCATGCAATGCATCGTGCGCTGGACAAACTAACGATAACTCCTGAACTTATTCTGGTGGACGGGAATAAATTTCATCCTTATAACTACATCCCTCATCAATGTATTATCAAGGGAGATTCCAAAGTATTATCGATTGCTGCAGCGTCTATTCTTGCCAAAAATTATAGGGATAAGTTAATGATTCAGCTTCATGAAGAACATCCTGAATATGGCTGGGACACCAATTTTGGCTATGCTACTAAAAAACATCAGGATGCGCTTATTAAACATGGGCCGACCCGATATCACAGACAGTCTTTCAGACTGAAATATGATTAAAAGTAACTGATTTTCAATTATTAAATTTTCATCCACTGATTGAAAATTTAAAATCATTCTAAATAAATTACAGATAAAAAAAGAGAAGCAATTGTTCAATTGCTTCTCTTTTTTAACGTATTATTAAGAATTTATTTCTTTTTATTTCTTTGTTGTTCCTGAGCTTTTTGCTGCTCCTGAGCCTTCTCCATCATTTCTCTCATTCTCTTCTGGAATTTACCTTCTGCTTTCGGTTTTTCCTTATTAGACTGAATCTGGGCATGGATTTTCTTTTCATCCAGGATCAAATACTTAATAACAAGGATAATCAGAATATTAATCGCATTCGATACAAAATAATACCATGAAAGACCTGAAGCCGAAGTATTAAGAAAGAACAGGAATGTAATCGGGAAGATATACATTAACACCTTCATGTTTGGCATTCCTTCCTGCTGAGGCTGCTGCATATTTCCTGAAGTCATAACAGTATAGATTAAAATAACAACTGTACAGGCTAAAGCGAAAATACTTAGGTGGTCTCCAAGGAAAGGAACTTTAAACGGAAGCTTGATCAAATCATCATACGCTGTCAAATCTTTTGCAAACCAGAACCCTTGACCTCTAAGATCAATAAAGTTTGGGAAGAAACGGAACAAAGCATAGAAGATAGGAATCTGAACTAATGCCGGTAAACATCCCGCCATCTGATTCACTCCGGCTTTTCTGTAAACCTCCATCGTTGCCTGCTGCTTCTTCATCGGATCTGCATCCTTGAACTTCGCATTCACCTCGTCAATTTCCGGACGAATCACCTTCATCATAGCACTTAACTTGTGCTGCTTATACATAATTGGCGACAGGATCAGCTTTACGATGATCGTCATTACAAAAATCACCCAACCTGCTGATAATCCCCACGCAGCAATAATACTGTATAACCACATGAAAAAATAACGGTTCATTGCCCCGATGAATGACCAGCCTAACGGAAGGATTTCATCAAAATTCTTATCGTAAGATTTAAGCAATGGCAAATCCAATGGCATAAAATACCATGTGAAATCCTGGTTCAGCTCACTTCCGGTCATCTGAACAAAACCTTCGTAGTTGAATTTCTTCAGATACTCTCCTTCTTCAACATTTTCCTGATTACCTTTACTTTGTGTAAATCCGTTTTTAGCTTCAATGACTGAAGAGAAAAACTGCTGTTTTACACCAATCCAGTTAAGAGTTTCTTTTTCCTCTTCCATTGTGGTTCTTCCATCATAATCATAGTCTTTATAATTATTGAAGGCATAAGAAAATTCTGAGTGAGACTGCTCCTGAGCTCTACCTTTTTCAAGGTTTCTTACATTATAATCCCAGATAAAATCTGCTTTGTTATCAGAAGTAATTTTAGAAAGTCCCTGAGTTCTTACTTTAAAATCAAGGGTATATTTTGGTAATAGTGTGTAAATGAATTGAATGACAGCACCATTGTAATCTGCAGTTAAGGTTACAGCATTTCCATTAACAGCTGGTGAGAAAACTAAATCTTTAGTATTAACGATTTTCCCTGTTTTATCTTTAAACTGAAAACCGTAGTTTGAGTTATTCTTAGTAATAAGATAAAGCGGCTGATCTGCATTATCCGTTTTGTGGTTGTAGGCTTTATATTTTAAAAGTTCTACTTTGGAAACCTGTCCTCCTAAGCTTGAAAATTCAAGTTTCAATTCATTATTCCCAAGACTTGCTGTCTGAATGGCATTAGGAGTTACATTTGGATTGATATTGCTTGCCTGAGTTTGCTTTACGGCATTTTTTGCCTGTTCCGTTTTCTGCTCCTGAGCTTTCAACTCCGCTTCTTTCGTTTGTTTGTTCTGGAAATAGAACATAAAACCGAAGAGAACAAGGCATAAAACCGCGAAACTAATCATTTGCTTCTTATCGATTCCGTTGTTTTGTTGCATTTTATTTTATATTAAAATTTTAAATTTAAAATGTACGTACGGGTGTACATAATTTGAGCTGACAAAAATACTGTTTTTTTATCAAAACTCTATGCTTTACGTTGTTACTATATAATAAACTCAGGCTGATTATTCTCAGCCTGAGTTTATATGTAGACGTTTATGATAAAATTTTACCTTATTTCTTTTCGCAAGCTTTGATGAAAGCTCTGAATAAAGGATGCGGTGTTGCTACCGTACTCTTATATTCCGGGTGATACTGAACCCCTACATAGAACGGGTGATCAGGAAGTTCAAGCGCTTCTACCAAACCTGTTTCAGGGTTAGTACCTGTAGCAAGGAAACCATTCTTTTCAAATTCCTGAAGATAATCACTGTTGAATTCATAACGGTGACGGTGTCTTTCAGAGATATTTTTGTTTCCGTAGATATCGTATAATTTAGAACCGTTTTTCAATGAGCACTTCCATGCTCCAAGACGCATTGTTCCTCCTTTATCTACTACATTTTTCTGTTCTTCCATCAAAGAAATTACAGGATCAGGAGTAGCGGTATCAAATTCCATGGAGTTTGCTTTGGTATGTCCTAAAACATTTCTTGCAAATTCAATCGTCATAATCTGCATTCCTAAACAGATTCCCAACATTGGAATTTTATTTTCTCTTGCATATTTTGCGGTAAGAACTTTTCCTTCAATTCCTCTGTCGCCGAAACCTGGAGCTACAAGAATACCATTCACACCTTTCAGTGTATCTTTGATATTTTCTTCCGTAATATCCCCACTGTATACCCATCTAACTTTGACTTCAGTTTCAAGGTCAGCTCCGGCATGTTTGAAAGCCTCAGCAATTGAAATGTACGAATCCTGAAGGGAAACATATTTTCCAACCAAAGCAATTTCAACGGTTTTCTTAGGATTCTGGAATTTTTTAAGGAAACTCTTCCAGTCTTTAAGATCAGCATCTTTATCACTTTTCAGATCCAGTTCTTTCAAAACTACATCATCAAAGTTCTGCTTCTGAAGGTACATCGGAACTTCATAAATGGTTTCAAGATCTTTACATTCAATAACATTATCTAAAGGAACGTTACAGAACTGAGCCAATTTTGCTCTCTGATCTTTAGGAATTTTATGTTCTGTTCTGCACACCAAAACATCAGCCATAATTCCGCTTTCCATCAGCTGACGAACGGAATGCTGGGATGGTTTTGTTTTTAATTCTCCACTTGAAGCCAGATAAGGCAGTAAAGTAAGGTGAATCACCATAGAATTACTCTCTCCCAATTCCCACTTCAACTGGCGAACAGTTTCAATGTATGGTAAAGATTCGATATCCCCTACAGTTCCTCCGATCTCAGTAATAATGATATCGTAGTTCTGTTTTGAAAGGATTTTAATTCTACGTTTGATTTCGTTAGTAATATGAGGAATTACCTGAACTGTTTTTCCAAGGAAGTCTCCTTTTCTTTCTTTTTCAATTACAGTCTGGTAGATTTTTCCTGTAGTAACGTTGTTGTTTTGGGATGTAGGAGCATCAAGGTAACGCTCGTAGTGGCCTAAATCCAGATCCGTCTCTGCACCATCTTCAGTCACATAACACTCTCCGTGCTCATAAGGATTCAAAGTTCCTGGGTCGATATTGATATAAGGATCTAATTTTTGGATCGTTACATTAAAGCCGCGTGATTTTAGTAGAAGTCCCAGAGAAGCAGAAACGATTCCCTTTCCCAAAGATGAAGTTACACCTCCTGTCACAAAGATGTACTTTGTATTCTTTTTACTCATTAGATTAGGTTTGTGCAAAGTTAGGGGAAAAAGAAATACAAAGCAATCTTTTACATTTTGAAAATGATAAAACACCCCTCAAACAACTATAAAACCAGATAAAAATTTTTATTAATATTGATCTAAACAAATGAAACAAAGCTACAACCCAAAGGATTCTCGCCTATCAGCAAAAAAGGTTTTCCATTTGAGCGGAAAACCTTTTTATATTTTATATTCTGAATATTATTGCTTAGTCAGTTCAAAGTAAGCTGTTACTTCAACATCTTTCGCGATTCCGGCTCCTGACGGGTCATATTTGATTCCATAATCCAGACGATTCACGGTAAATTTGGTCTGAATTCCCATAATCTCTTTTCCGTCCTTATTTTTTGTAATTCCTCCAAACGTAACTGGAGCAGTAATTTCTTTTTCCACGCCCTTCATCGTCAGTTTCCCTTTTACGATGTAATTATTGTTCTTATCTTTTGTAACGGAAGAACTCTTAAATTCAATCGTAGGATATTTGGCAACATCGAAAAACTCTTCGCTGATAAGATGTCTGTCTCTCATGTCCACTCCTGTATTAATGGAAGGGACACTGATAGAAAAACTCAAATCGGCATTATCCAGATTAGCACCACCAGTGGCTGCTTTTCCGTCAAATTTATCAAACCTTCCCTGCACAAAACTGATTCCCATGTGCTTGATATTAAAATTGATTGATGAATGCATCTGGTCTACCTGCCAGCTTCCCTGTGCAAAAGCAACAATACTTACAAGCGTAAATACGAAAGATAAAAATACTTTTTTCATTGTAATGATATTTTACATTAATATATTTTAATTGAATAAAGCTAAGATATGAAAGATATTCCTATCACAGACGTATTAGTTTTTTTATATTAAACCCATTTACATTCTGAAAAAAAAATGCTTTTTTATAACTTCGCAGTATGGCAAAACTGAAAACAGCATATTTCTGTCAAAACTGCGGAACCCAGTACCCTCAATGGCTGGGGCAATGTAAAAACTGTGGAGAGTGGAATACATTAGTGGAAGAGATTGTGGAAAAACCTTCTCACAAAACACCTCCCTTTTCGAAAACCAAACAACATGTTATCAATATTGTTGAAGTAGAAACCAGCGAAGAACCTAGAATAAAAACACCTTCCGAAGAGCTGAACCGTGTTTTAGGAGGCGGCATCGTTTTGGGTTCTGTGACCCTGATTGGTGGTGAACCGGGAATCGGGAAATCTACCCTTCTGCTTCAGCTTGCTTTAAAAATGAAGAAAAAAATCTTCTATGTTTCCGGGGAAGAAAGTGCTTCTCAGATCAAAATGAGAGCAGACAGGCTTACGGATATTCAGAATCCGAACTGTTTTCTTTTTACTGAAACTTCACTGGAAAAAATCCTTCATGAGGCCAAAAAACTGGAGCCGGATTTCATGATCATCGATTCTATCCAGACGCTGCAGTCTCAATTGATAGAAAGTTCTCCGGGAACCGTATCCCAAATCCGGGAATGCTCCAATGAGATCATCAAATATGCCAAAGAAAACAATACTCCGGTATTTCTTGTAGGCCACATCACCAAAGACGGACAGATTGCCGGGCCAAAGGTTCTTGAGCACATGGTGGATGTTGTTCTGAATTTTGATGGAGACAGGAATCACCTGTTCAGATTACTAAGAGCCAATAAAAACCGTTTCGGGTCCACTTCAGAAATCGGAATTTATGAAATGATCTCACAGGGATTGAAAGAGATTAAAAACCCTTCGGAAATATTGATTACCAAGAAGTTTGAGGAACTTTCAGGGAACTCCGTTGCAGTAACTCTGGAAGGAAACAGACCTATGCTTCTTGAAATACAGGCACTGGTAAGTACCGCCGTTTATGGTACTCCTCAAAGAAGCAGCACCGGTTTTGATTCCAAAAGGTTGAATATGCTTTTAGCCGTACTGGAAAAAAGAGCTGGTTTTCAATTGGGGGCAAAAGACGTTTTCCTTAATATTACCGGAGGAATAAAGACAGACGATCCGGCACTGGATCTGGCGGTGATCGCTTCTGTTCTTTCATCCAACGAAGATATTGCTATTTCCGAACATTACTGCTTTGCCGGAGAAATTGGTCTGAGTGGTGAAATCCGTCCGGTAGCCCAGATTGAGCAGAGAATTACTGAAGCAGAAAAACTGGGTTATGAAAAAATATTTGTTTCCAACCTTAATAAAATCCCGAAAAGAAAATTTGGAATCAAGATTGAAGAAGTGAGTAAAATTGAGGATTTTCACGAGAGACTGTTCTAGAGTGAATGGTCAATTTTGCTTCGCAAGTCAATGGTCAATTAATATCACGATAAAAAATTCACAAGCGAAGCGAATTCACTTTTCACCTTTCACTATCCACATTTAATTCATACCTTTAAATTATGAATTATCTGGCTCATTCTTTTCTTTCTTTTACCGACGGGCAGATCGTGGGGCAATTTCTCGAAGATTTCATCCGCAACAGAGATCGTTTTTCTTTCCCGAAGGAAATTCAGGACGGAATTACCCTGCACAGAGCGATTGATACATTTACAGATTCTCATCCTGCTATTCACGAAGCCAAAAAAGTATTTGCTCCTTTGGTAAGACTGTACGCCGGTGCATTTGTTGATGTTTCAATGGACCATTTTGTAGCCAGAGATCTTTCCCTGAATTCCCTGGCAGAATGGAAAGCACATTCACTTCATGTTTACAGTGTTTTGAATGCCCATGAACAGTGGCTCCCTGAAAATTTTAAAAAGATGCTGGTTAAAATGGAACAGGATGACTGGCTTTATAATTACCGTGAAGACTGGGGAATTAAATTCAGTATTCAGAATGTACTGAATAAAGCCAAATATCTGGATAAAGATATTCCTGTTTTTGAAGCTTTTTTAAAAAATAAAGATCTTCTTCAACAGTGTTATGATGATTTTTTTCCTGATCTGCTGGCTCACGCCAAAGGAATCAATACATTGCTTCAGCTGGAAAACTGATATTCTTAAAACTGTTTATAGAGATAACGGTTGGGATAGGTAAGTTTTTCACTGTTTCTTTGCCCGTTTACAATGATATGAACAATATTGATCTGATCATCAAAAAGGTTATATAAAAAACTGACAGCAGCTTCTACTTTTTTCGGAACGGGCACCGGTTCTGACTCAAGAAAGATATCTACAGATTCCTGATCTTCTTCATAACCAATATAATTTACTTTTAAAAATTTGTTATCAGCCTTTAACCTGAAATATTCTGAACAATATTTTTGCAGGGCATCATTCAGTTTCGCCTTATATTTTTCGTCATTAAAATGGAAAGCACTTCCATATTTTTTCCCCAGCCCATTTTCCATGTCATCAAGAAAGAATCTTCCGGTTACTTCAAAGGTTCTGGATTTTGAATTATAATTAATTTCAACAGATCCTACATGGTATGGATGAACCGCATCACTGCTCACAAAGCTCTGAAAAACAATTGTCATCAAAAAAAGAAATCCCCAAAAAAACTTACCCGGCATGAATTTTATTTTACAGCAAATATAAAAAAAGCAGCAGTTATACAACCGCTGCTTTTGATTATAATGGATTGATGAATTTATTGCTTCATTACTTTTTTCGTAATTTTTGTGTTATCATCCAATGCAATGGTAAACAGATACGTTCCTCTTACCAGTTCTGAAACATCAATTTTACCGGAATTTTTATCTACATTGACCGTTTTAACCAATTTTCCTGAAGCATCATAAATAGTTACTGCTCCTTTAGAATATCTGCCTAACGATACATTTACAAAATCTTTTGCAGGATTCGGGGTGATGTTCACTTCTGAATTTAATTTAACATCTGCTGTTCCCAATGTTGTTCCTGTTTTTACAAAATATCCGCCAAAGCCTGCCGTCTGGAAGCTCACTTCCCAATATTGGTAAGTATCATTCCAGATAATATCTGCAATATTCGGGGTAATAATTGTGGCAGTTCCTCCAAAAGAAGCTACGGTACCTGTAGTACTTGTTCCTGTATATTTTTCAATAAGAAGATTTGCTTTATTTGCAACATCAGTAGGTGAAGTAGGTAATTTCACTGCATTGCTCAGATTATAGGCATCGAAATCACTCTGTTTGAAATATAAGGTTACTTTACCGGTTGCTGTGGTTGTGTTTGCATCCGAATTGATTTCATATCTTCTTGCCACATAGTTGGGCTGTGCATTATCAATCCACACTTTGGATGTTACATTTCCTGTTACGGTACTGGCTGTTTCTTTTTCTATTCTTGAGATAAGCTGGCAGGAATTTGTAAAATAATTGTAACCATTTGTCACCGTACCGGCTTTCGTCTGGTTGGAAGTTGCTAAATTCTTTACTTCAGCAACATTTTCGTAGACCACGGCTCTCATTTTAAGATCAAATGTTCTTGAAGTCCAGGTAGTACCGTCTGTAGAAGTCTTAGATCTGTTATTCACTACTGCATTTTCAGCTTTCATGGCAATCCTTCCTCCTAATCCGTTTACGACAATATAAAATTCTTTTCCGGTTACCATTTGAATATTCAGATCTGAAAGGCTCACATAATTCCAGGTAAATCTTTGAACGTTATTAAGCCATGAAGTAATGGTTTTAGTCGCAATAATATCTCCGGGGTTTCCATTGGCATCCACTTTTCTGATTTGAATATCAACCGGAATATCCGAAGGAAGAGAAGTACCTGTTAAGAATGAAAAACCGCCCAGTTTTCCTGTCAATGTCGGCGTATATCTTACTGCCAGGGCAATATTATCAAAGTAATAATTAGATTCTGTATTGGCAATAATATAAGGCTCATCGTATCCTACAGTTTCAAAATTAGATTTTACACAACCTAATTCATCCGTAACAGCTTTGTAAATATCTAATTTCCCATATCCCCATCTCATATTGGGAACAGTTCCTGTTGCCCCATCCATTCTTGCATTGGAAGTAAGACGTGCTTTCACCTGGGCTGCCGTTAATGAAGGATTAGCCTGAAGCAGTAAGCCGACAGCTCCTGCTACCCCCGGTGAAGACATACTTGTTCCCTGGTTTTTTACATAATAATTGGTTCCTGCAATAATATCTGTTGAGCCAGGAGCAGAATCGGCTGATCGGGCAGAAATCACGTTCTGTCCTGAGCCTGCAATATCCGGTTTCTGGACACCATCTACTCTTGGTCCCTGTGCACTGAATGAAGAGATGGATTCTTGCGGAGTAAGTGTAAAGTAGCCGCTTGCTCCACTGTACCAACTGGCTCTTCCCATATAGGAAGCTACCGTGATGGCGTTGGAAGCATTTCCCGGTGATCCTACAATATATTCATTATCCCCGTTTTGTAAGGTGGTTTGCACTCCCTGACTATACAGCCAGCCGTGGGCTGTGATCTGCTGGGTTCCGTTGTTGGTAATTTCCAATGAATAATTTCCCTGAACATTGGTGGTTCCGGAGGTTCTGGTCACTACCAACTGCACATACCTTTTATTGTTGTCGTTACTCCAATAGTTGTACATAGTTGCGGTAAGACCTCCTCCCAATATAGTGTGAGCGGTGTTTGTACTGATATTCTGTGTATACTGCTGTCCGTCCGGAGTGGTTAATTTTGCAGTAACGGGAGTATTGTCATTGGCATACATAATGAATGAGAATACTGAAGCTGCGGAAGTGTTGCTTGCTACGGTAAAGTTATAGGTCTGTGCCGCACCGGCTGCAATATCTACTTTTCTGTGAAGATTAGCTCCATAATCATTTCCTGCAGAAATCACAACAACTCTTCCCGCTCCTGAAGTGGTAAAACTATTCACTGCTACTTCATGGCTGGAGGTTCCGTCGTGGGCACTGCTCTGACCACCGATACTCATATTAACGACAATGGGCTTATTAAGAGCCGTTGCCACGTTCTTGAAATACGTTAAAGCATTAATGGTATTGGTTGTGGGAAAAGACCCGTTGCCACCTTTTACAAAAACAATATCTGCATCAGATGAGAATCCCTTATGTCTTTTATCGGCAAAGGCTGCACCATTCCCGGCTGCTGTACCTGAAACGTGGGTTCCGTGACCATTAATATCATTTTCACGAACAAAACCTGTTGGTGTTCCGTCCAGTTCATCTTCAATCTGCGCTCGGGTATATTCTACACCAGTAGAAAACCCTATCGGGGCGGTTTCTCCCGCCTGTGCAGTTAATGTCTGATCCCAAATGGAAACAATTCTGCTTTTGGTCTGATCATCGGCTTTTCTGAAATCAGGATGCTTCCAGTCTATTCCGCTGTCATAAATTCCTACCAAAACACCTGTTCCGTTATAAGCGGTGTTATTGAAAACTCCATCCTGCAAAAGGCTTGCTCCGGACTGAGCTCTGCTCACATCATTATGAAGCTCATCAAATTCCGGCGCCATTACAGAGGTTACATAAGGAAGCTGCATCAGTCTTTCAATATCTTCAATGGTAACCAAAGCTGTGGAGAAAGCCGGCAGCTGGCTCTGAATAATAAAACCGTCTGCTTTCAGTTTTTCCGGTTCTTTGGTATAAATAATACATGAATACATGGTTTGTGCTCCCTTTGAAGTCACTACCAGATGCTTATCAAGTTTCATATCAGGACGTTCCAAATCCCTAACAGATCTTCCATTGGCTATATTTTCCTTATTTTTCAATAAAATATCAAACCGGGAGTCCAGTTTTTGTACCTGTCCGTAAAATGCATAGGAATATAATCCTAAAAACGCTGCTGCAGCATTTCTGAGAAGCTTCGCTCCTCCGGGTGAAATGTTTACATTTGTAGAAAATAATTTTTTAATATCCATAATTCATTTTTAAGCAATACAATTATACAATTTTTATTCAACATATCAATAAGCCAAGATATTAACAACAATCAAGCTTAAAAATTAAACCAAATAATAAAATCAATCATATTTTAACAATATATTCAAAATATAAAATTTTTTAACCAAAATGCAGGATTTTCTTTTTTATTTAAACCTTGGATGGGAACACATTATTTCACTGGATGCCCTTGATCATCAGCTTTTTGTTCTGGCTTTAATTGCTGTTTATTCTTACAGTGACTGGAAAAAAATTCTGATTCTTGTTACGGCATTCACCATTGGACATTCCATTACATTAGCACTGAGTATTCTGGATATTTTCAGAGTTCCTTCCGACTGGGTGGAATTTTTAATTCCTTTAACCATTGTTCTGACCTCTCTGGATAATATTATCATGAAAAACCAGAAACAAACTCTGATGCGGGCCAACTATTATCTTGCACTGATCTTCGGCCTTGTTCATGGGATGGGATTTGCCAACACCGCAAGAGTAATGATTGCCAAAAGCCAGAGTATAGCCTTACCTCTGCTTGGCTTCAATATCGGACTGGAGCTTGGCCAGATTGTAATTGTTTTTGCTATTTTGATCGTCCTTTTCATTCTGCTCAATCTTTTTAAAGTGAATAAAAAAGACTGGATTTTATTTGTCTCTTCAGGCGTATTTGCTTTATCCCTAAAAATGACTTTGGAAAGAATTCCTTTTTAAAATTTAAATATTCATATTAATTCAACAGGTAATTACTATCTTTGATCATCAAAAAATCATTTCGGTTATGAAACTAAAAGTTGTTATACTTTCACTTTCTGTATTTGCATATACAGGTTTCACCGCACAAAATATTCAGAATAACCCAGGCAGCAATCATGGTAACAAGTTTGAGCAGCTGGGCACTATTCTGCCAACACCCAACATTTACAGAACGGCATCAGGAGCTCCCGGTCACGGGTACTGGCAGAACAGGGCCGACTATAACATCACCGCTTATCTGGATGAGGATAAAAGAAATCTGAAAGCTTCAGAAACGGTGACTTATTACAACAATTCGCCTGATGATCTGGATTATATCTGGCTTCAGCTTGATGAAAATGAACATTCCAGCATTAGAAATGCAGGATATGATACGTCATCTGTTCTTCACCCTTCAACAACAGACCAGCAGCTTAAAGTAACAGAACTTCCTGTTAAGGATAACGGGTATGGTGTAAGTCTTGAGAAAGTGACTGATGCTTCAGGTAGTCCTTTGAAATATACAGTCAACAAGACTATGATGCGTATTGATCTTCCCAAGGTTTTGAAAAAGGGCGAGAAATTCGTTTTCAAAGTAGACTGGAACTACAATATTCCCAACAGAATCAAAATGGGTGGCCGCGGCGGTTATGAAAACTTTCCTGAAGACGGCAACGATCTGTATACCATGGCACAATGGTATCCGAGAATGTGTGTGTATAGTGATTTCCAGGGCTGGCAGAACCACCAGTTTACCGGAAGAGGTGAATTTGCGCTGGTTTTCGGAGACTTTAAAGTTTCAATGAATGTTCCTTCCGATCATATTGTTGGCGGAACCGGAGAGTGTAAAAATTATGATCAGGTATTAACGTCTGATCAGCTGTCAAGATACAGAAAAGCTGAAAATGCTTCTGAACCGATTGAAATTGTAACTTTGGATGAAGCCAAGAAAGCGGAAAAAAATCATTCAAAACAAAGAAAAACATGGGTTTTTGAAGCGAAGGATGTTCGTGACTTTGCCTGGACTTCTTCCCGAAAATTTGTATGGGACGGAATGCGTGTAACCATTCCTGAAAACAATAATAAAGTAATGGCAATGAGCTTTTATCCAAAGGAATCTTATGGTCTTTACAGAAAGTTTTCCACAAAAGCGGTTGCTCATACCATTAAAACCTATTCGGAATTTACCATTCCTTATCCATACCCTGTAGCCCAATCTGTAGAAGCGGCCAACGGAATGGAATATCCGATGATCTGTTTCAACTTCGGAAGAACCGAAAAGGACGGAACCTATTCTGAAGGGACCAAAAACGGAATGATCGGAGTTATCATCCACGAAGTTGGGCACAACTTCTTCCCTATGATCATCAATTCTGATGAAAGACAGTGGGCATGGATGGATGAAGGTCTGAACACCTTTACAGAATACCTTACAGAAGAAAAATGGGATAATAAGTTCCCTTCCAAAAGAGGACCGGCATGGACCATCGTAGATTATATGAAACTGCCGAAAGATCAGCTGGAGCCTATCATGAGCAACTCTGAAAATATTGTTCAGTATGGGCCGAACGCGTATTCAAAACCTGCCACCGGATTGAACATTCTTCGCGAAACAATCATGGGAAGAGAGCTTTTCGACAAAGCTTTTAAAACGTATGCCAAAAGATGGGCTTTCAAACATCCTGAACCTGCTGATTTATTCCGTACCATGGAAGATGCCAGTGGTGAAGACCTGGACTGGTTCTGGAGAGGATGGTTTTACGGTACAGATCCTGTAGACATCGCTATTGATAAAGTAACGGTAGCCGTTCCTGATCTTGAGACGAATCCTAAAGCTGCTGCTGAAGTGAAATATCAGGTAGAAAAACCATTGGTCAACAATTTTGAAGATCTTTCAAAAATCAGAAACAGAGAAGATAAGAATATTAAATTCTATGTAGACGGCGATAAGGATGTTCAGGATTTCTATTACAAATATGACAGAGGCCAGGAAAAGGTAGATAATAATAAGCAATATAGCATCAAAACCGAAGCTGGTCTTCCTTTAGATGCTAAGGATAAAGAGAAATTCAAAAATATTACAGGATATCAGATCGATTTTGTCAACAAGGGCGGATTGGTAATGCCTATCATTCTTGAGTTCACGTTTGAAGACGGTTCAAAAGTGTATGATAAATCTGCTGCACAGATCTGGAGGCTGAATGAACAAAAAGTTTCCAAGACTTATTATTTTGATAAGAAAGTGAAATCTATTCAGCTTGATCCCATGAGAGAAACTGCTGATATTGATACCACCAATAATTTCTGGAGCAGTACCGGAGCGGGTACTGAAACTTCTAAATTCCAGCTTTTCAAACAAAAACAGGAAGGCGGAAATGTAAGAGGAGGCTCAACCGGAAAGGTTAATCCAATGCAGGCTGCAGGAAAAAGTTAAAACCAAGAAGTTGTAAACTTTAACAAATACAGCACTACTTCGTATTAAAAAGAATAATTCTTTTTTTAATACGAGGTAGTGTTTTTTTTTGCTTAAATCTGCCTATCCAAAAGTTCAGGAATCAATTGAACTCCTGCAAATACCAACACCTGTTTTCCGTCTATAAAAAATATAACAACCTGACTTAAAAAGTTTTATATTTGAATAAACATCAACATCAATGTCAAAAACCTGATTGACAATAAATGCTCAGGGTTCAAAAAAACAAAATATTACTTATGAAAAATGCCAAATTACTAAGCAGAGATGCTCAGAAAACCATCAATGGCGGGCTTGCTGCCAGACTCGTATGCTGCGAACGCGACGACAACGGAAAATGTACTTTATGGATCGGACCGGGACAAAATTGTCCTTAATCTGTAACCTGATAACAATTAAAATAAAGCCGGAGTTTTCCGGCTTTTCTGTTTTATATTCTCAAGCTCCGGATTTCGGATAAAAACCATTAATAACTGATAATCAAAATTTTATTATAAAAATTATAAACAAAAATATATCACATTATAAGGAAAAATAGTATCTTTGATTCACTTCTTTTACACCAAATGTCAAAATCCTGATTGACTTTAAATGTTCAGGGATATACAAAACAAAATATTATTAACTATGAAAAACGCTAAATTATTAAGCAGAGATGCTCAGAAATCAGTCAATGGCGGAGCAACAGGACGTATTTGCTGTGAGTACAATTACAAAGGACAATGTATCCTGTGGATCGGACCGGGACAATATTGCCCATAGTTCCAATCCTTAGATAACAATTTAAGATAAAGCTGGAAATATTCCGGCTTTATTTTTTAACTTAAATGTTCTTTTACATTCTTTTTATAAGTTCTCCCTAACGGAAGCTCATCGCCGTTTTTCAAAAAAACATGGCTGGAATTATACGAATTGATATGTTCTGATAACACAATATAAGACTTGTGAATTCTGATAAAACCGAAATGTTGAAACTTCTCTTCAAAATTGGACATTCTCTCCAGAATCATATACTTTTTCAACGGCGTCATAAGGACAATATATTCTCCGAATCCCTGTATCCAGAGAATATCTTTTAGAAAAACTTTATTCATCACATAATTGGATTTGAACATAATAAAGTCTTCCTGCTGCTGACTGCTGGCTGAGCTTTTAAACTGAACAAAATCCCTTGCTTTATTGACTGCTTTTTTAAATGTTTCAAAATCCACAGGTTTGATAAGGTAATGAACAACATCCAGCTCAAAGGCTTTCACTGCATATTTTGTTTCCAGCGTAAGAAAAATACATAGCGGCGGATCAGGAAGCTGCTGCAAAAGCTCTACTCCATTAATCCCAGGCATATTAATATCGAAAACAACAAGATCTACTTTATTGGTTTTCAGAAATGCCAGTGCTTCTTCCGGTTTCTGAAATGAAGCCAGCAGTTCAACCTCTTCAAGCTGATCACAATATTGTTTTACAAGCTGTAATGCAGGATATTCATCATCTACATTTACGATAGTCAGGTTAGCCATTGATAATAATTGTTAAAGCAATTTTATACTGATCATTTTCTTTCGGGCCGGAATAGAACTCATACTGATCAGTATAAAATTTTTCCAATATATGAATTATGGCTTCATTTCCCAACCCGTGATAATCAGATTCAGCGACAAGAGTTCTATCTTTCCCGACAGAATTTATAATTTCAAAATACAGTTCAGAACGCTCAATATGACAGAATAATTTTATAAAAGCGTGAGCATCTTCTCCTATTGCTGAATGTTTTAAAGCATTTTCAAATAATGTAAGAAGTATAGCGGACGGAATTTCAGCAATGTCAAATTCTTCCTGATCTTCAATATCCATGACAATATCCAGCTGATTATTATATTTAAGCTGATACAAAGCAGCAAGTGCCTTCAGGGAAGAAAATTCCTGAGAAACGGTTACTTTTTCTTTTCCGCTGTCATAAATAATATATTTCAAAAGCTTGCTCAACTGCAAAATAGAATCCGATGTCTTCTCCGAATGGGTAACACTGTTGGCATAGATATTATTAAGGGTATTCAGCAAAAAATGAGGGTTCAGTTTAGACTTCAGCAAATCAAGATAAAGCTGATCTTTCTCTTCTCCAAGGCTGATCACATCCTGTTCTATTAAAAATTTGTCTTTGGTAATTCCCAAAAAAGAGCCTACCAGAATGATGATTCCCTGTGAGATATACACGTTATACAAGAATCCGACGTGGTAGCCTTTACCACTGAAATCCATCTGAAAAACGGCAGGTCCCCAAAGAATTCTGAAAAGACTGGAGACTAAAAAGAGGATCAAAGCATAGAGGATAAACTCCGGGTATTTATTGGACAAATAGAACCGGGGAACCAGATAATAGTACACCAGATAGTAAATTCCCACATTGAAAATGGTGTTCAAAATAATGCTTATTACCAACTGAGTTGAGTCCAGGAAGTAGTTTTCGGTGAAATAAGTCATCAAAATGAAGATAAAAAGGAAAAAAATGTGCTGAAACCTCAACAAAAATTTCCAACGGTATTTCATAAGACTTTCCAGAATCTTACCACTAAATAAAATTCTGATAATCAATAATATAACAATAAAATTAATGATTAAAAACATAGTCCATACCTTATTTTGAAACGCCTCAAATATAAATATCTTTTTGCCTCAAAATGCAGTTCGTTGAGAAAAACTGTCATTGATTGAAAAATTCCAGAGCCGCTCTTTCTAATAAATATATTTGAAAAAGTACAATATTAACCCAATATTATATGAAAATCAATATAAAATTAACCCTTATTTTATCATTATGTTTATTCAACGGACTTTATAGTCAGAGTAAAGATAATTACAATATGTGGTTTCAGTACCTGATGTCGGCAAAACTTACCGATAAAAGTACTTTAACTGCACTTACCCAGTACCGTTCCTTCGATCTGGCTTATGACACAAGACTTTTTCTGGTAAATGCCTATGTAGATTATGAAGTAGCTGAAAATATAAGACCTGCCGCTGGAGCCATGTTTCTGATCCTTGAATCTTACAATGCTGACGATTCTAAAAAAATACGGTATGAAAAGAGACCATTCCAACAGGTAACTGCTGATTATTATATCGGAAGAACATCAATTTCCAACCGTCTCAGAGTGGAAGAGCGTTTTCTCAGCAACCCCGATGAATTTGAGGTAAGACTCCGGTATCTGATCTCTGTCCGTATTCCCTTCAACAAAAAAGGAGAAAAAGAAAAACTCTACGGTATTCTTAAAAATGAAATAAGAATGAATATGGATAAAGAAGAACCTTTCGACAGCAATCGTATTACCGCAGGCCTTGGAATAAAAGTGGGAAAAAATTCTGCTCTGGAACTGGCCTTTATCAATCAGATGGAAACCGGAAAAACAAGCAATTACGGATTTATAGGCTTCAGAAACAGTTTTGACTGGAGAAAAAAGAAACAACAATAACCTCATTAATATTTATAGATAACTATGCTTACATTTCTTGGTTTTTTAATGATTTTCATCTTCATGATCCTGATCATGAACAAAAAGATGACCCCGCTTACGGCTTTGGTCATTGTGCCGGTAACTATAGCCCTTTTTGCAGGCTTTGGTCCTCAGTTGGGAGACATGATGAAAAACGGTGTCAAAGAAATAGCTCTGACCGGTGTTATGCTGATCTTTGCGATCCTTTATTTCAGTTTAATGATAGACACGGGACTTTTTGAACCGTTAGTGAATATAATTTTAAAAGCAGTTGGAGACAATCCCATCAAAACAACCATAGGAACTGCTGTTCTTACGGCATTGGTTTCATTGGATGGTGATGGTTCATCCACCTATTTAATTGTCGTGGCTGCTATGCTTCCGTTGTATAAAAAACAAGGGATGAATCCGCTGATTCTTACCTGTATTATTATGCTTGCCGGGCAGATTATGAATATTCTTCCCTGGGGAGGACCAACAGCAAGGGTAATGAGTTCCCTGAAGCTTGGCCACACTGAAATATTTGTGCCTATGATTCCTATTATGGCAATAGGGATTCTGTGGGTTATATTTGTTGCCTATATTTTGGGCAGAAGAGAAAAAATACGAATTGCAAAACATGGTAAGTTTACAAACTACAACAGCAATGATATTATTGGTGAAGCAGATCCTTCACTCCGCCGCCCGAAACTGATTCTGATCAATCTTGCTCTTACCATTACCCTTTTGGTAGTCATGATTCTTGATATTGTTCCTTTAGGGATTGCCTTTATGATTGCTTTCTGTATCGCTTCCATCATCAATTATCCCAAATTAAAGGACCAGCAGAAAATCATTTCCAAACACGCAGGAAATGCCCTATCAGTGGCAGGAATGATCTTTGGAGCCGGAATTTTTACGGGAATCCTGAACGGATCGGGTATTATGCAGGCAATGGGAAACAGTATGATAGAAATAGTTCCTAAGAGCTGGGGCGGTTATATGAATATTGTGACAGCCTTATTCAGTATACCGTTTACTTTTTTCCTATCCAATGATGCCTACTACTTTGGAATATTGCCCATTATCGTTGCTACCGGTCACCAATTGGGAATTTCACCGGAAATATTGGGAAGAGCAAGTCTTATCGGGCAGGGTTCTCACCTTCTCAGTCCATTGGTTCCGTCTACTTATCTGTTGGTATCGCTGGCGGGTGTGGAGTTTTCAGATCATTTGAAATATACATTAAAGTGGGCCTTAGGATCATCAGTCATCATGTTGCTGAGTGCATTGATTCTTGGTATTATATAAGGTTATATCTTTGAATTTCGTAATCTTATTATCTATAAAAAAGTGAATGATGAAAACTGTTAAGCAAAAAACATTTACAGACTCCTATTTAAGAAACCTTACCCTGTATGTTTTCACGGCTATTATCTGTGGCGCATTAACGGGTTATTATTTTCCGGAAGTCGGTAAACAGCTGGAAAAGGTAAGCAGTTACTTTTTTATGCTTCTTGAAGTGTTGATCATTCCTGTTATTTTCATTGCGGTGACCTATGGCGTAAGCTATATTTTCAGCACTAAAAATGCTTTTAAAATTGTAATCCAGATGGTTCTGTATTTTTTAATCATCACTTCCATAAGCATTGTATTGGGAATCGGGTCCGGTCTTCTTTTAAAGCCGGGAGCCAACACGGGAATTATTATTTCTTCGCACAAGGCACTTCCGGAAAGATTTTTAACAACGGCCAGCAACCCACTGCATATCAGCAACTATGTACTTTTTCTTTTCATATCCATATCTGCGGGAATCGTCATTGGTATTTCGAAGAAGAGAAATAACATCTTTAAAGCTTTAGACGCAGGAAGAAATTTGTTTTTCAGGCTCATCAAATATGTGTATCTGTTTCTGCCAATAGTCATTTTCTGTAACATCGCTTATGGCATTTCGGTATATGGAATCAATACTTTGCTGCCTTTAAGTAAAATTGTGGCCACAGTGTATCTTACCAGTGTATTTTTTATTTTCGGGATATTAGGGGTTATAACGGCTTACTTTAAAATTAATCTTTGGGACTTTCTGATCAGTATCAAAGAAGAAATCATTCTTGTAGTGGCCACTTCCTCTTCAAAAACGGCCTTCCCAATGATCTTTGACAAAATGGAATCCCAAGGCTATGACCGGAAAATCCTTCGTCTTATTATTCCTCTCGGGTACAATTTCAATCTGACAGGAGCTTGTATTTATCTTTCTATTTCATGTATTTTTCTGGTTCAGCTTTACAATATTTCCCTTACGCCAATGGATTATTTCTGGCTTTTTATAACGATTTCCATTGCTTCCAAAACAGCTTCCGGAGTTCCCGGATCAGGCTTCCTTGCCCTGATGTTTACCCTAAGCAGGTTTGGAAAAATTCCTACCACGGATCTTGCCCTTTTATACAGCATAGACCGCTTTATGAACGAAGCGAGATCGGTTACCAATTTCATCGGCATTTCAGTTTCGGCTGCCATTATTTCAAAACTTAATCAAAATTCTATTTCCTTAAAAAATGATGTTTCCTGATTTTACACACCTTTTCAATGACATATTAGAAAACCCTGCAAAATCGATAGCCATTATCGGCAATCTGATCCTTATCGAAAGCCTTCTCTCCGTAGACAATGCTGCCGTATTGGCAACCATCGTCATGGACCTGCCCGAAAATCAAAGAAAAAAAGCACTGAAATACGGAATCCTTGGAGCTTATGTATTTCGCGGGCTTGCTCTTATTTTCGCCTCCGTACTCATTTCCGTCTGGTGGCTGAAACCACTGGGAGGATTATATCTTATTTATATTTCCTTTGACTGGTTTGTCAAAAAAATAAAAAACACAAATGATGAAGAAAATACTGAGGAAAACCCGGACAAAGAATCCAGCTGGCTGTATAAAAATTCAATCGGGCTGGTTGGACAATTCTGGGCAACGGTTGCTATTGTGGAAGTAATGGATCTTGCTTTTTCTATCGATAATGTTTTTGCTGCCGTAGCATTTTCAGATAATTTACTTCTGATTACATTGGGGGTTTTTATTGGAATTTTAGCGATGAGATTTATTGCACAGTGGTTTGTCCGTTTGATGCAGGTATTTCCTTTCTTGGAAACGGCAGCTTTTATTGTCATAGCTATTTTAGGAATTAAATTAAGTCTGTCCCTATACGAGCACTTCTACCCTGCTACAGCCTTTGCCAAGTTTTTAGCCAGCCATACCATGGAAATTTTAGTTTCCGCCATTACCGTTCTGTTGTTTGTAGTACCGGTAGCCACCAGTTATCTTTTGGGATTTCCGGCCCGCAAAAAATAATTTTTCTGCCAAATTTTCACATTCGGAAATAAAAATCTGCCATTTCAGCCATCAGCGTCTCATGGCATACATTTAGAGAATTACAACACAGAAATAATTAAAAAATTAAATATATTATGTCAGTAAACTTTAAACCATTGGCAGACAGAGTTCTGGTAGAGCCAATCGCAGCAGAAACTAAAACAGCTTCAGGAATCATTATCCCGGACACTGCAAAGGAAAAGCCGCAAGAAGGTACTGTAGTAGCAGTAGGTCCTGGTAAAAAAGACGAGCCTACAACGGTTCAGGTAGGTGACAAAGTACTTTATGGTAAATATTCAGGTTCTGAATTGAAGTTGGAAGGTAAAGATTATTTGATCGTAAGAGAAGCTGATTTATTGGGAATCATTGGGTAAAAGCAGTAGGCATTAAGCTATAAGCAGTAGGCAATGAGAGACTACAAAAAATATGATACCTGGAAAATTTCTCATGAATTGGTAAAAGAAATTTATATTATTTCTGAAAATTTTCCTAAATCTGAGCTTTTTGGTCTTACTTCTCAAATAAGAAGGGCAGCTGTTTCTATTCCTACCAATATCGCAGAAGGCTGTGGTAGATCCACAGATAAAGAATTTGCAAGATTTATAGAAATAAGTATAGGTTCTACAAACGAAACCGAATATCTTCTTTTTCTTTCTTGTGATTTAGGATTTACTTCTGAAGATAAAATAGCAGCACTTAATGCAACACTCAATTTAACCCGGCAAAAACTTATACAACTTAGAAAAAAATTATTAAATAATAATTAATTGCTAAAGGTAAAAAGCTTATCGCTTAAAGCCTATAGCCCAAAGCTTAAAAATTATGGCAAAAGAAATAAAATTCGATATTGAATCAAGAGACGCTCTAAAAAGAGGGGTTGATGCATTAGCAAATGCAGTAAAAGTAACTTTAGGTCCTAAAGGGAGAAACGTAGTAATCGAAAAATCTTTCGGTGCTCCACACGTAACTAAGGATGGTGTTTCTGTAGCAAAAGAAATCGAACTTGAAGATAAGGTAGAAAACATGGGAGCTCAGATGGTAAAAGAAGTAGCTTCCAAAACCAACGATATCGCAGGAGACGGTACTACTACCGCTACTGTATTGGCACAGGCTATCGTAAGAGAAGGTCTTAAGAACGTAGCTGCCGGTGCTAACCCAATGGATCTTAAAAGAGGGATCGACAAAGCGGTAACAGCTGTTGTGGAAAACCTTAAATCTCAATCTCAGGAGGTTGGAGATTCTTCAGAAAAAATCAAGCAGGTTGCTTCTATTTCTGCCAACAACGATGATACCATCGGTTCTTTAATCGCTGAAGCGTTCGGAAAAGTAGGTAAAGAAGGAGTAATCACTGTAGAGGAAGCTAAAGGTACTGATACAACCGTAGACGTTGTAGAAGGTATGCAGTTCGACAGAGGATACCAGTCACCTTACTTCGTGACTAACCCTGAGAAAATGTTAGCTGAACTTGAAAACCCATATATCCTTTTAGTAGAGAAGAAAATTTCTTCAATGAAAGAATTACTTCCGGTTCTTGAGCCAATTGCACAAGGTGGTAAGTCTCTATTAATCATCTCTGAAGAAGTTGAAGGAGAAGCTTTAGCTACTCTGGTAGTCAACAAACTAAGAGGTTCTCTTAAAATTGCTGCTGTAAAAGCTCCAGGATTCGGAGACAGAAGAAAAGCAATGTTGGAAGATATCGCAATCCTTACAGGTGGACAGGTAATCTCTGAAGAGCAAGGTTTCACAATGGAAAACATCTCTTTAGATATGCTTGGAACTGCTGAGAAAGTAACGATCGACAAAGACAACACAACAGTTGTAAACGGTGGTGGTGACGAAGCGAAAATCAAAGGAAGAGTTGCTCAGATCAAAGCTCAGATGGAAACTACAACTTCTGACTACGACAGAGAGAAACTTCAGGAAAGATTAGCTAAGTTAGCTGGTGGTGTTGCTGTACTTTACGTAGGTGCTGCTTCTGAAGTAGAAATGAAAGAGAAAAAAGACAGAGTAGATGATGCCCTACACGCTACAAGAGCAGCTGTAGAAGAAGGTATCGTTGCTGGTGGTGGTGTTGCTTTAGTAAGAGCCATCTCTGCACTTGATAATCTTTCAGGATCTAACGCTGACGAAACTACAGGGATCAAAATCGTTAAGAGAGCGATCGAAGAGCCATTAAGACAAATCGTTGCCAACGCAGGTGGTGAAGGTTCTGTAATCGTTGCTAAAGTAGCAGAAGGTTCAGGAGACTTCGGGTACAACGCGAAAACTGACGAGTATGTTCACATGCTTGAAGCAGGAATCATTGACCCAACTAAAGTAACAAGAGTTGCCCTTGAAAACGCAGCTTCTGTTTCCGGAATGCTTCTTACAACTGAATGTGTAATCACTGAAGTAAAGAGCGCTGAACCAGCTATGCCAATGGGTGGTGGAATGCCAGGAATGATGTAACGGTCAGCGACCGAGGCAAATTAATATACTAACCGTTCTACTTTTTGTAGGGCGGTTTTTGTTATATTTGATGAGTAACTATGACACATGAAATAATTTAAAATGAAAATCAGTTTTTTCTCTAACATATTTATTGGGTTGCTATTAATAGCTTTGCCAGAAATGGTACTTTCACAATCCACCGATTTTACCATTCAGGATGTAAAATTTGAAAGTCAGGGGATCACCCTTGCAGGCTCAATTTTAGAACCTAAAGAACCATTGGTAGCCGTTATAATTGTTCACGGGTCTGATCCTGTAAAAAGAGAAATAGAGTTTGCAAAACGTCTTGCTAAAGAAGGGATTGCCGTATTAACATATGATAAACGCGGTGTTGGAGAATCTGGAGGCGTGTATGTAGGGCCGTCTGTTGGCACCAATAATATTGACACTACTAACCTTAATTTATTGGCTCATGATGTAAATGCAGCCGTAAAAACATTCCATTCCTATCTGAAAGATAAAAAAATACCAATCGGATTAGTAGGATTCAGCCAGGCTGGATGGATAATCCCGATTGCTGCAAGTAAAAACCCACAAATTGAATTTATGGTTTTATTTAGCGGTCCTACCATTACTACTCTTGAGCAGCTTCGCTTTCAGTTTTATACTAATGGAAACAATAATTTTTGGGAAAATCATACAGAAACAGATGCCATTGAACATACCAAAAATGATCCAGACAGGTACCAATTTGCAGCAACTGATCCCAAAATCTATTTAAACACCCTTTCAATTCCCGGGCTTTGGCTTTTTGGTGAAAAAGACATACAGATTCCGGTAAAGTTATGTATAGAACAATTAAATACACTTAAAGCTCAAGGTAAGCCTTTTGAATATACTCTTTTTTCTAAATTGAGCCACAACACTTCTTCTAGCAATGATACAACTCCCGTTAATGTTGCTATCCAATGGATTAAGCAGAAAGTTTTCAAAAGTAAAAAACATACATATTCAAAATAAAGCATATATAAACATGCTTGAGGCAGGTATCATTGCCCCAACTAAAAACGCAGCTTCTGTTTCCGGAATGCTTCTTACAACTGAATGTGTAATCACTGAAGTGAAGAGCGCTGAACCAGCTATGCCAATGGGTGGTGGAATGTCAGGAATGATGTAACAGCGTGTCGCTGAGACAAATTTAATATACTAACCGTTCTACTTTTGTAGGGCGGTTTTTTGTTTTTTAACAAAAATACGGTTTTCCGTAATGGAATATTATACTTATATTTTATATTTGATTATTAATAACTAAAATCAAAATAACATTTATATAATTGTAGGTTATATATTGGCTAAATACATAAAATTTGATGATATAGACGATTCTAAAAATAGATCTTCCTAAATAAGGGTTGATCAAAATAATTCAAACTCAATCAAAAATAGCCTTGTAATTTCTTATAAAACCTTTATATTTCAATTTAAAAAAAACTAAATTTGAAAAATTTTTTTGTATAGATGAGCACTTTTAAATATATAGATTTATTCTCTGGTTGTGGAGGGCTATCATTGGGGTTACATAATTCCAACTGGAAGGGTGTTTTTGCTATTGAAAAAAATAGTGACGCATTTAAAACTCTAGAATTTAATCTTATAAAAAAGAAAAAACATTTTGATTGGCCAAAATGGCTACCTCAAAATGCTCATGATATTAATCAAGTATTAAATAACTATGAATCGGAACTCAAAAATCTTCAGGGTCAAATAAATTTAGTGGCAGGAGGTCCTCCTTGCCAAGGTTTTTCGATGGCTGGTAGAAGAGATGAATCTGACGAAAGAAATAGTTTAATTAATTCTTATATAAAGTTCGTACAACTTGTACAGCCTAATTTGATTTTTTTTGAAAACGTCAAAGGTTTTACTATGGAATTTAAAAAGAATAGAGAAAAAGGCATCGCTTATTCTGAATTAGTTCTAAAAAACCTTCGAAATCTTGGATATATTGTTCAAGGAAAATTAGTTAATTTTTCAGAATTTGGAGTTCCTCAAAAAAGAACGAGATTTATATTAGTAGGAATGAAAGATAACCTTCCTAAAGCATCACAAGAAATAGTAAATGCTTTTTTTGAAGAATTAGAAAATAATAAATTCAAATTTTTAAAAAATAAAAATCTAAGTTTTGTAAACACTGTAGAAGATGCAATATCTGACTTACTACAATCTAATGGATTAGTCGATTCAATTGACTCTCCTAGCTTCAAATCATCAAAATATGGTTTAAGTAAATCAAAATACCAAAAATATTCTCGTAAGAATGTTACATCAGACATTCCCGATAGCCATAGATTTGCAAAACATCAAATTTCTACAATTGCAAAATTTAGGAATATTTTGGAATTAACTGAAAACAGAAGAAATTTAGATATATCAAACGATATTAGAGAAAGATATAATATAAAAAAACACACAATAATCCCTTTATGTGGTAATAACTGTAGTCCAACAATTACAACACTTCCAGACGATTACATTCATTATAAAGAACCTCGAATATTAACAGTTAGAGAATATGCAAGATTACAATCTTTCCCGGACTGGTATCAATTTCAAGGTAAATATACAACAGGTGGAAAACTTAGAACTAAAGAAGTTCCTAGATATTCCCAAATTGGAAATGCAATTCCACCATTATTTGCGGAACAAGCGGGTATTGTTTTAAAAAAACTTTTATCATAATGCAAAACGAATTAAATTTTAAAATAAGTTCAGCATTAAAAAATATTATTGGGCGTGATTTAATCAATGACGACTTTATAGCTGTTTTTGAACTTGTTAAAAATGCTTATGATGCTCATGCAAGTGAAGTAAACATTTTTTTTGAAAGAGATTCCATCTCTTTCAAAAAAATAATTATTACCGACAATGGGAAGGGAATGAATTATTCTGACCTAATTAACAAATGGTTATTCGTAGCTTATTCTGCAAAAAAAGAAGGAACAGAAGAAGATAGTTATGAATATAGAGATAAAATTAAAATAAAAAGAGCTTATGCTGGAGCTAAAGGAATAGGTAGGTTTTCATGCGATAGATTAGGTTCTAATTTATATCTTGAAACAATAAAAGATGAGGATAACGCTAAAGTTGAAGTACTTATTACTGATTGGGAAAAATTTGACAATGATTTAAATGATGAGTTCATTAATATTAGTGTATTACACGAAACGTTAGATAATAGTTCTTATGAAAAAGATAAAGGAACGGTATTAGAAATTACTAACTTAAGAAGTGATTGGAATAGAGGCAAACTACTTAAATTAAAAAGTGCTTTAGCTAAGCTTATAAACCCCAATACTCAAAATGAAGAAGACAGATTTAGAATCAATTTGATTGTAGAATCTGAAAGTAAAAAGGATGAAGAGATAAAAGAATTGGGATTAAAAAAAAAGAAGTCAGAAGAAGCTATTTACAATGAAATTGTAAATGGAGAAATAAAAAATTTAATATTTGAGACTTTAGATTTTAAAACAACTAAAATTATTTCTCGTGTTTCACAGAGTTCTATTTCTACTGAGCTATTTGAGGGAGGAAAACTAGTTTACAAAATTACAGAACACAATACTAATTTGTATTTAAGTGATGTTGATTTTACTATTTACTATTTGAATCAATCAGCAAAACTTACCTTTAATAGAAGAATGGGAATGCCTGTAGTTGAATACGGGCATATCTTCGTTTACAAAAATGGGTTAAGAATATATCCATATGGTGAAAGAGGTGAAGACCCACTAAAAATGGATAATAGAAAAGCTCAAGGTACAGCAAGATATATTGGTACTAGAGAATCTATTGGTTATATTGAAATCAACGGAGAGAATTATCATTTATCTGAAACGTCAAGTCGTGGTGATGGTTTAATAAAAACCTATGCTTACAATGAATTGTATGAATGGTTCTATACAACATTGCGTAGACTTGAGAGATATGTAGTAGAAGTTTCCGATTGGGGAAAAGACTTATCAGAAGATGATTATATTAATTTAGATGAATCTCAAAAAGTTTTAGCGCTTCAAAATATTGTACAAAAATTAGCACGTTCACAAAATTTAATTTCTATAGAATATGCAGATGATCTATTTGAAATTTTGGAAGAAAAGGAAGAAAATTCAACTAAAAAAATTCTTGAGGAAATTAAAGAAAAAGTCAACAATCAAGATTTCAATAAAGATGAGATAATTTCATCTGTCAAAAAAATAGAAAAGAAAATATCTCATTTACAGACGACTAAAGAAGAAGCCGAAGAGGAAACTATTAAAACTCTTATAGAGAATGAAAAGCTGAATTCACAAATAGAGGCTGAAAAAAAGAAAAATCTTTGGACTAACTCAATTATTGGAACTGATAAGGAAAAAATTATAGCCTTGCAACATCAGATATTTCACTCTTCTGGACGTATAAATAGAAATATTGGACTATTACTTAAGCAATTAAAGAATATAGATGGATTTGAAAAGTATAACAAATTTATTTCAGTAATCTCTTTAGAATCTGCGAAAATAAATTCAATTGCCAATTTTATTACTAAGGCAAATTTCAATCTTAAAGCTACTGAAATTAATGAAGATCTAATTGAGTTTATTGTAGGATATATCAATGAAATATACATTAGTGATGACAAAGTAATTGATTTATCTATGAATATCGATATTAAAAATCAAAAAAATATTCAATATAAAACTAAGTTTATACCTTTAGAAATAACAACTTTATTTGATAATTTTATAAACAATTCAGAAAAATTAAAAGCAACCAAATTTGAAATTTCTTTTAAAATTTCTGATGAAAATATGATTGTTTCTTTATTTGATAATGGAAAAAATTATATACCAGAAGAAGATTATTATAAAATATTTGAATTAGGATATTCTACTACTGATGGTTCTGGAATTGGCTTATTCCAAGCAAGTGAAATTGTTAAAAAACTAAAAGGTAAAATTACTGTTCAATCATTAAAAAATGAAGGAACTACTTTTCAAATAACATTACCCTATGAAAATAGAATATAGCATTTTATGGCTTGATGATAAGAAATCTGACATAATAGATGATAATTATGCAGAGGATATCGTAAGTTTTATCACGGAACTCGGTTTTGAACCTATAGTGCACATTGTCAGTAATGAAGAAGAATTTTTTAAAAGCTTAAATGATTCTTATGATTTAATTTTAACAGATTACCACTTAAATGATGAAGAGGAGGGTGAAAGAAACGGTGATGTTATAATTGAAGAAGTGAGAGAAAAAAACATTTTCACAGAAATAATGTTTTATTCAGCTCGTGGAAATGTTAAAGATACTGATAAAAAAGATAGAATTACATTTGTTGAAACTAATAGAATCCCTGGTTCTACACATTATGAAAAGATTGTTGAGAAAGCGAAAGATTTGATTTCCTTAACTATAAGAAAATTTCAACACATTGTTCCAATGAGAGGATTACTTATTCAAGAAGCTAGCAATCTTGAAAATGAAATGTTAGAAATTATTATAAAATATCTTGACAAGAAAGATTCAGAAACTGTAAAACAAGCAATATTTACTGACGTAACTGCATTTTATAAAAGAAAGTTTGAATTATCTGAAAAATTTCAAAAAAACAACAATATAAATCAAATACTAAAAGATCCCTTGCTTATTTCTTCAGCACAAAGAGCAGTTGCAATAAGTCAAATTTTGAACGATGAAGGAAAAGAAAATTTTATTGATGATTTCAAAAATGATATTATTAAAATGAGAAATGAATTTGCTCACGCAAAATATATAAAAGATAACGAAAAAGGTATTGAATATTTTCAAACAAAAGCAGGTGATGTAATTTTTGATGCAGAACTTTGTAAAACAATTAGAATAAATCTAATCAAACATAAAAAGAATATTTCAGATTTAGACCAAAGTATTGATAGTTTGCAATAATTTTGAAAAAGAGCTGCCTATAACAAGACAGAAAACTTTTTATTCTTTTTATTTGATAAGATAATAATGACTAATCCTAGCTCTCGCTAGGATTTTTTCTTTATATCTATCTCTTTTACAAATTCGTATTTCTCTTCCAAAATTGGCTGTTATGGCCAGAAATCTTTTAGAGAGCATCCTAATTAGATATTAAGTTTAGGCTTTTAATATTGTATTTTGCGGTTTTAGAATGCGCTTCAATACCCAATGCTCCGCAAAGTCTCTCGACTTTGCGGAAAAAAAATAAGTAATCCAAAGTCAGGAGACTTTGGATTCTTTATATTCCTACCTCATCTAAAATACCTCCATTCTCCCATTTCCTATCCCCCAACTTTTACTTATATTTGTTTCTATAACGTACACAAATATGCAAAACAAAAAAATACATCAAGGGAGAAATATCAAGCGTTTTCGTGAGATGTTGGGCATCAAGCAGGAGGCTTTGGCTTTTGATCTTGGGGAAGACTGGAACCAGAAGAAAATTTCGCTTTTGGAGCAGAAAGAAACTATTGAAGATCCTTTACTGAAAAGGATTTCTGAGGTATTGAAAATTCCTGTGGAAGCTTTTCAGAATTTTGATGAAGAGCAGGCTATCAATATTATTTCTAATACTTTCGATAATTGTCATCAACCAGCTTCTATTTTCTATAATTCTACACTTAATCCTGTGGATCAATTAATCAAAGTACACGAAGAAAAAATTGCACTGTACGAAAGAATGCTGAAAGAAAAAGATGAAATGATGGCCAGACTGGAGCAGCTGATTCAAAAATAAAAAACAAAACTAATAACCAACCCTTCATGAAACTCTATACTTTCATAGCAGTATTATTCTTGCTGTCCTTCAGCTGTGCAAGAAAAGACCAATACCGTGTCGGCCAGCAATGGAACTACAAAACCCGCCCCACAGAAAAAAGCTCTACCCTTACCATATTAAAGATTGAAGACTACCCTGAAACCGGAAAAGTGATTCATATTTCTGTCAGCGGTTTGAAGATGAAAAACCCTGCCAGTCCTACTGGGTATGCAGAAAACCTCAGCCATCTTCCTCTATCAGAAGAAGCTTTGAACAAAAGTGTCACCAGCTTGAAAAAGGAAGCCTACAAAAAACTGGACTCCCTTGAAATGGATGGATATTCTTACTGGAAAAAAGAGTTTGATAAAGGAAATGCCGGGATATTTACGATTCCCGTTTCTGAGATTGTAAGTACAATGGAAAAATCTATTGTTGCAGGGGATTATACCAAATAAAATACCTACATGACAAAGTCTCTGGACTTCAGAAACAAACTATATAATTTAGAATTATCCTTGATACTGGTATGAAAAACTTTAGTCTGATTTTAGCTTTATTACTTTTTTTATCTTGCAACTCACAGAAAAAATTGCAGGGAACCTATAAATCCAACAAAGCTGAATTTGGTTTCTTTGTCACCAAGATAGATTTTAAGAATAACAATGAATTTAATTACGTGTTTTCCGGAGATCTTCAACATCAGGAACTTTCCGGGCATTATACGGTAAGCGGCCATAATTTGTATTTAAAATTCAATAAAAATAAAGAAGAGGTCGAATCTGTACATGATTCATTAACAATAGCTGACATGTTATCCGGCAACTATAATAATTATGATTTAAAAAACGAAAACGGGATCAACTACCATTTAAAATATAAAATCAAAGGAAATAAGCTCTTTGTTTATGACATCAAAAGTGGGCAACTGAAAAGAAAATCAAAAGTATATACTAACCAAAGGAAGTATGTATTTTGGGGCTCCCGGTGGAAATACCAAACAGTTTATCTTAAAAAAATATAGTCCTGGAATATTAATTTAATATCTAAATTAAAATCAGAATGAAAATGAATTGCAACAAATGTAAAAATGAAGTGATTACTCTAAAATTTACAGAAGAACAAAAGCTTGATCTTTATATTTTGATGCAAAACGATTTAAAATTATTTGCTGAAAAAAAATTAATTGACGAATTCAATGTAGACCAAAATGAAGCAAGAATTATTATTCAACATGTAAACAATAGAAATGGCAGATGTGCAGAATGTGAGTTTGAAAAATTGAATGGAGAATATACTGAATGTCCCAATTGTGGTGCTTTTAATTTTAATCTTAATGAACCAGTGTTTAATTTAGAATTTTGCAGTCATTTAGAATGGTCTCTGGATTTTAAAAACATTGAAAATGAAAAGATAAAATATTATGCTAAGAGTTTTTGGTGTGATGGTATACATCATTTACCCGAAGACACAAAATCTTTACTTTATCATAATATTGAAAACAACAAGCAAATAATAACAAAAGCCTGGATTGGATATGGTGGCAATGAAATTTATGAAATGAAAATCAAGTTTGGGAAAAAAGCTATAGAAAATTATAAAAATAATAAAAGTTTAATCGAATGCATTCCAGGAAATAATGAAGTTCCGAATTGGATAAAGTTATTTATGGAAGATAAAAAGATTGAAATTCAATTAAAATAATAACTGTTGTTAACCTGAGTTTTAACCATTGTAGAAGACAGTAACCTTGCTCCACAATGTCTCCTGACTTTGCTCCTCACCCGCTGCCGTACAATTGTATCCTGTGGCTTTGATTTTATATTATAAGAATCTTTAATTGATAATATTATAACCACACGAAAGAATTCTTGCAGCAACGGGGACATTCAGCAGCCTCTAAAAAAATAAAGAAACCCAAAGCCAAGACTTCGGATTTCTTATACGTATATAATTTCCAATTACTCTGAATTTGGAAAATGTAAGAACTCAGTGTAAGTGGACATTTAAAATGAATACTGGTTCATTTAATACTGCTGCAATAAATACTTTAAAATATCTGTAGTAGTCACAATACCTTTTAGCTCGCCATTTTCTACCACCGGAACAGAATGAAAACTATGTTCGGATAAAATCTCTGCCACTTCCTTTATGGTAGTCTCAGGATTTACAGTGAGAGGAGCTTTTGTCATCACCTGCGAAATAGTAAATACATCGTATACCACTGCTGACACAGGAACATCCTCCGCATCATCCGATTGTTCTACGTCCGCATAGCTGATTTTTAATAAATCACTATAACTTAATACGCCTAATAACTTTTGATTTTCTACAACCGGAATATGCCTGATTTTATTTTTTTTAAATAAATTTTCAGCCTCATACAATGATTGTGTAAGATTGAGTGTAATCAGGTTTTTAGTCATAATTTGGGAAATTGGAACTCTTTGTTTCATAGCATTTTTGTTTAGATTATTGTGAAGATTTACAATGAAAAACGAACCTTAAATCCCTTTTTCATACTCAAAGTTAGCGAAGAAACACCTGCCTCATCATACCATTGCAGCTGATATTTATCAATTTTCCCCGCTGTATGATATGTTACATATCATGGTTTCATTTTTGTATTTTTTCAAAGAAACCTCTAACTTTAGTATATCATTTTCAATAACTTACAAAAAACCACTCCACATTCTATGACACTAAGCAAGCAACAATATAGCTTTTTGTCCTCATCTAAAATACCCGCTCCCCCCGCTACCGCACGATTGTATTGTATGGCTCGGTTAAAACTATATAATTTATAATACTGTAACCACACGAAAGGATTCGTGCAGGTAGCATGGTATTGCTGGAATTTAGGGTTGAATGTTAGCAATAGAACTATTTGTTTCAGAAATCTTCGTAATTTTACACGGATTATGCTTCGGTTGCCCCGAAACTACAGCAATACCCGAAACGTTAGCAGAAATTTTATCATATACATCGCTTATCAAGCAAAACTTATGAAATTAAAACCAATTATTATTTTATCATCTGTACTTTTACTTACAAGTTGCGTAAAAGTTTGGAATCAGATGAGTGAATTGAAGCCACTTGAAGAGTACTCTACTCAAAACGCAAATATCCAAGAAAAAAATGTGATGGATGCAAAAATCACTTTCATTAACGATAAAACGATTGATGGAAAAATTAGAGGTCAAAAAAATATAATTTATGGATTTCTAAATGAAACTTCAATAAACAAATTTCTTCAAATTTATGATAAGACAGGAAAAAAAGAATACATCTATTTCCAACTCCTAAAAGAAATAACTATTAAAGATTATAACGGAAACGAAAGAAGATTTGTGAATAGAGGTTCTGAATATAAATCTTTGCAGGAGAACTTTTATGATGGAAAAATTAAATGGTTTAGAGAATATTACAATAACGCATATGATGGAAGCGTTCAGATAAAAGATCATTTCATCAATGAAAAAAATCAAGAAGTGAATGTTGGCACATTCAATAGTATGAAAAATAAACTGAAAGAAATTACCTCTTCAAAACCTGAATTATCTTCAAAAATTGAAAATACATCAACATTTGACAAAGAAACTGTTATTAGAATTTTAAAAGAATATGAACAATAAGAAAAATTTCTGATAACATCGGTTTTGCAATAGTGGGGCGAACCCACGCTCCGCAAAGTCTGGAGACTTTGCGCCATCATAAAAAACAAAATCCGAAGTCTCCCACTTCGGATTTTTTATATCCCTCCGCCTAAAATACCCCACTCTCCCGCTCCGCAAAGTCTCCCGACTTTGCGAAAAAAATAAAGCACCTCTACCCTCTTCTATAAATCCTTCAGCCACTTCATGAAGTATCTCCAGCCCCTTCCATAAGTCCTTACAGCCCCTTGGGTAAGGAAGTATCTCCCCTTCGGAACGGCCTTTACCCCCTTATGCAACCCCCTATAACCACTTCCTAAAGCCCCTCCAACCCCTTCCATAAGTCCCTTTACCCCCTTGGATAAGGGGCTATACCCCCTTCATGAACCCCCTATATCCCTTTGGTAAGGGGGTAGCGATACCTGATGAAATATAAAGTGTGATTGAAATCGACCATTTTTTAGAAATAGAACCTCATGCTTGTCTGAATAAAGTAATTTTAAAATTCTCTTCAACTTTTTCCTATCTTTAAACCATGATTATTCTCTTAAAGTCCGGTACTAAAAATAAACCCGGGCTCCAATAAAGAAAATCAGATAAAACAAACACACTAAACCTCATACCATTGAAAACAAAATTATTATTCCTTTCATTTTTGGGCTCACTGCTCGCCCATGCACAAACACTTCAATTTAAAACGCTCGCCAATATGTCTGCAGGAAGAGGAGCTATATCCAGTGTCATTGTAGATGATAATATCTATGTGAGCAACGGATATCAGGAAAGCGGAGGTATGGCCAATTATATTGAAAAATACAATATTACTGATAACAAATGGAGTGTTCTCAATGCTACTATCAGTCCTAAAAAATTTGCTAATTCGGAGACTTACAATAATAAAATGTATATTTTTAACGGTTGGGGAAACAGCCATCTTGAAATTGTAGATCTTGAAACCATGAAAGTAACGAAGGGTGCTGTGAACCGTTCGTATACAGGAAATGCAGGTTCTGCCATCCATAACGGGAAAATATATGTGTTCGGCGGAAGCGGACTGAACGGCGCTGCAACCACTGCATTTTCCAACAGATTCCAATATTATGATATTGCTTCAGATACCTGGCATCCATTACCGGATATGCCCACCGCCAGAGAAGCAAAGGGCAAAATTGTGAATGATAAATTGTATGTCATTGGCGGTTTCAACGGTACCTCATCCCGCCTGATCAATATCTACGACATCAATACCAATCGCTGGACCGATCAGATTACGATGCCAGCCGGGATATCAGGACATTCATTAGCGGTATCCGGTGATAAAATTTTCATTGCAGGAGGTTATAATAATCAGACGTTTCTGGCCTATTTCGATACAACAACCAATAAATTCCATCAGCTGTCATCCAATATGATTCCCAGAAGACACGCTGCAGCGGAAGTTTATAACAATAAATTATACATCATCGGCGGAAGTACAACGTCTGTAACCAAATCAGCTATTAAAAGTACACAAGCAGCTGATATTTCTGAAAGTGCCCTTTCTTCCAATACAGCCAATGAAGATCGTGAGACCACAACAAGAGTCTATACCAATGCATCCAGAGACGGTTTTATCATCAGTAATAAAAATAACAGCAATCAGTTTGAATTTACCGTCTACTCTTTAGATGGACAAGTGATCAACAGGGGCTTTGCCTATTATAACAGAAATATTGACTTATCAAGAGTACAGCGCGGAACTTATATCTTTAGTTTTAAAGATGAAAAAGGGGTTTTACAGAAGATTAAAATTGTAAGATGATAGTAAGTGCTATTTATTAAATATTTGCATTAGCACCATAATCCATTAAAACAGCTTTGATGGATTTACAGGATTTGAAAACCAATAACCATACTATGAACGCTCAGGAACTTCAAACATTACTCACTGAAAGAGCTGAAAAGTTTCATCTCAAAAATGAAGCATTTCACACGCTCCAAAAAATACTCTCAGAAGATCCTGAAGAATTGATAGGAGGCTTTGCCCGCCACGAAATTACTTTTGTATTTGAGGGATACCAATATCTGATTGAACAGCAATACCGGGAACCTGTTATCCGGGCAAGAATAAGTCTTTGTGTAGAAAATGACATGTATCTTAGAAATTCAGAACCCATTGGGTATTATGATCTTGAAATGGATTTTGATGGAGAAATAGTAGATGACTGGTTTGTTATCGAAAAGGAGAAATACCTGAAAGACATCGGAATCATATCCTATTTTCAGGAGATGAACAAAATGATGCCTTCTCACTATTTAAAAGGAAATCATGGCGAATATGAATTTGTTTCCTATATATCCTTAGTTGGAACACTATTCAAAAGCAAAGATTTTGAAGGCTCCGGATTATTTGTCGACCGAGCAAACACTTATTTAAAAGATCATTCTTTACCTGATAAAGATTACTTAAAGGAATGCAAGTATTTCCTGAAAATAATAAGCCGCTACCTGATAGAAAATAACCTGGTTTCTGAAGAACTGAAACAGAAATTAGAAGATTATACGATTAATAAGTGACAATTAGAAACTTGAATTAATATCATCAGATTAAATTATGCGCTGCAAATATCCAATCTATCTACTTCTAAGCCTTATCGTATTAAGCTGCCAAAGAAAAGATCAAGTTGTAAAAAGAGATAATGAGCCCGACATTCATATTCTGCAGGGAGAAGACACCGAAATGAATACTGCGATAGAAAATGCCCAAAAATCATTATATAAGTTCAAAGAAGCAATAGAAAGCCGCAATCCGGATTACTACAATTTTGCACTGAAAGAAAGATTTAACACCGCAGGTTCCGGAGGCGAGCATATCTGGATAAGTGAAGTTCAATATTCTGATGATAAATTCTATGGAATTGTAGATGGAGATCCCATATCAACAACAGAAGTAAAACTGGGAGATACTATTGAAATTAATCCACACAATATTACAGATTGGATGTATATCGATAAAAATATTGTGAAAGGAGGTTATACTACCAGAGTTTTAAGAAAAAGAATGTCACAAAAAGAACGTGAACAAATGGACAAAGAAAATGGGTTTACATTTGAAAATGAGTAAGCCTCATCATTTTCCCTTCCTTCATTTTTTATCCCTCCAACTTTCCCTTATATTTGTTTCAATAACGGTCTGATCAATGATGACGGCACAAACCAAACAAAAAAATATGACAACAAAAGAAGACTTCTGGGACAGGAAAAAGAAATTAAATGATGATTTTTTCGTAATGAGTTCCCTGACAAATCCGGCCACCGAAGAACAGATTACAAAGTATGAAGAAAGTACAGGTTTTACATTCAGTGAAGATATTAAGGATTTCCTGACAACATTTGGCTCCTTGCTTCTTGAAGTTAGAGAAGAAGTATGGAAACGGCCCGAAGAATTTGATGTTCTTCCAGCCTGGAAATTCGGGTACGGCTTTTTCGTGTACGGGCTTTCCCAGGACGAAGAAATGCCTTCATGGATGGGTTTTGAAGAGAAGCATGCCGAAGCTCTTGAATATAAAGAAAAGCCTCTGGGCCAATTATTTTTCAAACGCAGTGGAAATCTGTACAGAGCTTATACCGACAACGGCATCATCAAAGTGGAGTACGACAAATATGACGAGGAAGATTACGATATATTTGAAGGAAATATTTATGATTTCCTGATAGAGGAAATTAACAAATTAGAAGAAGATTATCAAGAATATATCAACGAAGGAAAATCCTGATCTGAATATGAAAAAAGCATTTGAGTTTCTTACCCATTTAAAAGAAAATAACAACCGGGAATGGTTCGCAAAGCACAAATCCGAATATGATACCATTGTAAAGGAAAATAAAGTTTTATTTACTCAGATCTACAATGAACTTCAGGAGCATGATCAGCTTAAAGGAATGCATATTTTCAGGATTTATAATGACGTCCGTTTTTCCAAAAACAAAACACCCTATAAAACCAATTTTGGAGTGGGATATTCCCGTTCGAAGCCCATGCTGAGAGGTGGATATTATATTCAGCTGGAACCGGGCAACAGTTTTGTAGGTGGTGGATTCTGGGGGCCTGAAGCCAAAGATTTACTTCGCATCCGTAAAGAATTTGAAATCAGCAGCAAAGAAATTGAAAAAATTATCGCTGATAAAACTTTTATACAATATTTCGGAGAACTTAAAGGAGACTCTGTAAAAACAGCACCGCGGGGTTTTGATAAAAATCATCCGGCTATAGATTTAATCCGAAAAAAACAATTCCTGGTGATGCGGGAATTTACAGATAAGGAGGTTCTGTCAGACAGCTTTCAGAAGGAAGCCATCCAGACCTTGCTGGCAATGCGTCCTTTTTTTGATTATATGAGTGAAGTGCTGACAACGGATCTCAATGGAGAGCTTTTGTATTAAAATTCATACTTTTTCAAAGCTAAACACGATATGAAACCGTTCCTTCTATTATCTTTTTATTTATTGATATCAGCATGTCATTCGTCAAATAAGAATGATGGCATCATCTCGAAACCTACATTTGAAATCATTAAGGAGACAGATTCAACGTCTTCTTTACGCTGGACTAATGGTAAGAGTATATTCAATTCTTCAGAGCCGATCAGTAACAATTATCTGGATCATAAAACATCCTTACAATGGAGTAATGATCAATTCATGTGTATCAGACATTCCAATGGAAGCGATACATGGACAGACTTAATTTTACCTTTCGACAGTAATGAAGTTAAATTGTATGAAAATGCTCTGGCTTATGACAAAGTGAACGGTATTGTTATCTATGAAACAGACTCTCTTCCTTACCGGTTAGTAGCCGAAAATATGATTAAAAAGGAAAAGCAGTTCCTGGGAGAAAACTGGAAAGACTGCTCCAGCATTTTCCCTCATTATTGCATCGACAGTATTCATATTGAAAACAAAGAATTGTATGTTCATTGGACTTTACCCAACAAAATAGATAAGCCCAACAAAACAGAAGTAGAAAAAATTAAAGTAAAACTTTAAAAACAACCCATGAAAATAAAAATTCTTCTTCTTCTTTTATTCATCGTCAATGCTGTCAAAGCACAAATCACCGAGAAAATAACCATTCCCAATGGCGTAGTATATCATTATGCAGATGATAAAATCAACGAAAAAGCAAAAAAACTGCTAACGGAGAGTCTTACCAATGCACCCAATGATGATCTGTTGGGAAAAAATTTAATTATCGGACCAACACTCTGGAAAAGATTTAAAAATATTGAAAGCTTAAAAAGTATTCCTGATAGTTTGATTTTCCATATAGATGATGTGGAAATTGAAGGAAAAATGGCCAAAAAGCTGGATGACTCCAAAAAAATATGGAATGAATTTAAAAAAGAAGTTTCCGGGAATTATCAGATAAGAAAAGCCAATGAAGACGAATTAAAATATTACTGGTCTACCATTTCATTTGATATTCAGGAACCCTTGTTCATCATTCAGACCGAGAACCACTATTATATTGTCAACTTTCTGCAGGAAAAGCTAAAAGTATTCTGGCTGGATGAGTTCCCATATAAAAATTCTTAGCAATCCTATTGACAAGGGAACCTATAGAACGGATGGAACCATTAAAACGTATAAAAATGGCAATGAGGTATATGTTACCGATAAAGGCAACAAAGAAACTAAACTTGAAAAGGTCATATTCTTGTCCGGTGATTCAGAATTAAAGGCCAATTCTTCTTTTGAGGATATTAAATCTGTTATTGAAAAAACCAACAGAATTTTTGAGAATTTGTTTAAAAACTCAAAAGGTGAAGGAAAAATAATGGTTCAATTTGAATTGGGAAAAAAGAAAAACGACATTCAGTTTGCAGTTAAAGATAATCCGGATCTGGAAATCATGAAAGAATTTGAAAAACAGGTGAATAAAGAAACATATCCTAATTCTAAAAAAAATACCGTTAAGTTTCAACTGCTTTATAAGGTTAATTCTTACAACGATATTGAATAAATGTCCACCATCATTAAAATAAAAAACAAGACCAATTGGCTATTGACCATTATATTAGGGTTAGGGTTACTCATACTCTCTTTTATTATTCTGATTATTATTCCTCTTTCAAGCCTTCAGGAGGAAAGTTCCTTTTTTATTTTACATTATATTTCATTTACCGCTCCATTTACAGTTTTTTTTATTCTATTCCTGTATATCTGGCTATGGAATACCTTTGGAAAAACGGTTCTGACCATTGATCCCGAAACCATAAAAATTGAGTATAAAAATAAATTGTTTGCCAGCCCTAAAACTTATCTGAAAAAAGATATTAATCAGATTGAAATAAAAGATTTTCAGGTAGAAAGATATAAGTTGGGTGTTCGTTATCACTTTTCTCTGAATGGCTCAACCTACTCTGTTGTTTTTGTACATAATGGCAATGAAATAAGACTTATAGACTGGATTACAGAAACCAAAGCCAGTGAAATAGTGAATGAAATAAAAAACATGTGGTATTAAAATGAAAAAAAACGATCAATCAAAACACCGTATCTGTATTTCAAAGATAAAAAGAACTACTATTAAACCTTACGATGCTTTTCAATGGACAAAATTTTATGAAGACAATTATTCTTTTTATGATGCATATCCTGGCATCTCAATCCAATTAAATGCAGAAGAACTTCTGATCTGTTCTACTATTATTGACTTAGATAATTACAGTATTCTGACGACTCAGAAATTGATCACATCAGAAAAAGGAGTTTTGGAATCCGGACTCATTATACATGCAGAAAATGGATTATACGGAAATTTTAAAGGACATGGAAATGAGAAGTTTACTTTCGGAAAAATCATTCTGGAAAATGGAAAAACCGTAAAGTATTTTATCGAAACCGGAAAAGCATCTATGATCATGGTCTATGGAGTTAAGACTTTAATTCAAATTAAATAATCCTCTACTCTTCTTCAATAAAAACATTTTTAAAACCCCATGTAATATTATCACACTCAAAAGTGTCTTATTTAAAAAAAATTACATGAAATCTATTCTCACCTGTATCGTTTTAATGTTTGCGATGCATCCTCTTTTTTCACAGAAATCCCAAAAACTGGAACAGTTATTTTCAACGTATGAAAAAGCAGGATTGTTCAGTGGTTCTGTTTTGATTGCCGAAAAAGGAAAAATTATTTTTGAAAATAGCTACGGCTACAGAAATGCTCCTAAAAAAGAAAAAAATACCAATAACAGTCTTTATAGAGTTTTCTCCACCACAAAAATGTTCACAGCAACCGTTATTTTTCAGTTGGAAGAACAAGGGAAATTGTCTCTGGATGACAAACTCTCCAAATATTATCCTGATTTTCCGAAGGGTGACAGCATTACTTTAGCTCATCTGCTTTCCCATACATCAGGAATTCAAAATCATACCAACTCTGAGGATACTGTAGATGAAGAAACATTTTTAAAATATATTTCTGCAAAACCCTTGAATTTCCCCCCGGGCAAAGATTGGGATTACTCCAATTCCGGATATTATATTCTGGGTTACATTATTAAAAAAATAACAGGTTCAGGTTATGATAAAGTGATAGAGAATAATATCCTGAAGCCCCTTAAAATGAACCATAGCGGATTCAACTTCAACAATGTTACGGATGAGAATAAAGCATTAGGTTATGAATTTCTATCCGATAATAAGTCTAATGAAGCATTACGTTTCAAAACTGACCATCCTTTTGGGGCAGGAGCCATGTATTCTACGGTAGAAGATCTTTTCAAGTTTAACGAAGCATTAAAGAATCACACCCTTCTGAAAAAGGAAACCACAGATAAAGCTTTTACTCCCTATCTCAAGGATCATTATGGATTAGGCTTCCAGATTTCGATTGTTTTTGACAAAAAACGGGTGGGGCATGATGGCGGCGGACCAGGTTACAGAAGCAGATATTACAGAATTCCGGAGGATGATATTTGTGTGATTGTCATATCAAATTCAGAACTTTCACACACGGATTTTATCTTTCCTCAATTAGAAAAAATACTGTACAATAAACCATATAGCATTCCGGCCATTGCAAAAGTGAGTCCCGGGGATTTAAAAAAGCTGGAAGGTGTTTATTCCACAGAAGATTCAAATTTTTACATCACCAGTAACGATGGACAACTTGTTTTCAAAGAAGGCAGCTATCCAAGAAACGCTTTATTACCGAAAAGCAAAACATCATTTCAGCTGGATGAAAAATTCACCTGTACATTCCAACGGGATCAAGACGGAAAAATAAATACTCTGGTCATTCATTTCTGGGATGGAACTGTAAAAACAGCAAAAAGAAAGGCCAATACTCTTACGTGGGGAATTATCGGAAACGCAACGCCGAACGGTTGGGAAGGAAAAGATATACCACTACAAACAGATCCTAAAAATCCGAATATCTCTTTTCTGAAAAACTATACATTAAAAAAAGGTAATTTAAAATTCAGGTTTAATAATGACTGGGGATACAACCTCGGTCTGAATAATGACAATAAAAGTATTGCCTTCGATGCTTATGATTTCCCAATCCATGAAGATGGAATTTATGATATTGTTCTTGACATGACCAACGCTGTACAACCACAATACAGCATTAAAAAATCAAATCTATAAAACCAGTATTCACAAAGTAAAAAATACATATTTTAAAGCCGTTTTGTTTTCAAAACGGTTTTTATTTTTAATTTCCATTACTATTTTTTATTATTTTTATCTCACACAAAATCAAACACAAAATAGAATCTATGCCCCATTTTATAATAGATTGTTCACAGGATATTCTTCAGCAGAGAACACCCGATGAATTGATGGATGCAGTTTATGAAGCGGCAGACGGAACAGGACTGTTTGCTCCCAATGACATCAAAGTAAGACTTCAACCCTATCAGTATTACAAATTAGGCACAGGTAAGAAAAATTTTCTACATGTGTTTGGGTATATCATGCAGGGGCGCAATACAGAACAAAAAGCAGATCTTTCGAAGCAGATCTGTAACCAGCTTTCAGAATTGCTGCCTGATATTTCTTTTCTTTCTGTCAATATCAATGATTTCGAAGCAGCGACCTACAGCAACAAAGCACTCATTAATCCTGAAAATTCAGACCAGGACAGGCATTTTGGTTTATAACATTCACCTTTACACACACAACTAAACATTAATAATATGAGCTTAAAAACATTAGTCAGCAAAAGTGCGCAGTACAACAATTGGGTAGTCAATAAATATATCGACTGGTTATCCACAAAGTCTGATGAGCAGCTTAACCAGGAAACTATTTCCAGTTTTCCGACTATTTTAAAAACACTACACCACATCTGGCAAACTCAGGAATATTGGTGGAGCCACATTTCAGAAAAAGATGATTTTGATTTTGTAAAAACAGCAGAAACTACCAGCAAAGAAGATGTTTTCAATGCCATAAAAAACAATTCGCAGAAACTTGTAGATTATGTGGAAAGTTTATCTGAAGAAGATCTTTCAAAAAATGTAAAGATAGAATCCCAATGGTTTCAGTGTGATTTTTCGAAATACGAGTATATCCAGCATGCTATTCTTCACGGAACGTATCACAGAGGACAGATCGTAACGATGGGAAGAAATATAGGAATCACCGATGCTCCTATGACGGATTTTAATTTCTGGAATATTTATAAAGATCAGCAATAAAAGCCCAATTTTGTGGATAAGTGTAAAATAGAATTTTCGGACACCGATCGAATCCAATTAAAATATTGATTTTAAATATTTTAAATCAAAACAGGCCGTTATCCACATTTTCAACTATTTGTGGATAACTTTTCAACATCCCATTCACAGCTGTGGATAAAGTATGGATAAGTTTTTCACTCATGAAAACAAACAATATAATATACTGAAAATAAATAATTTAAATCAATATTATTTTTTTTGAGAATTCCTGAAATAAAAAATCATGTGGATAAGTTCTGTGGATAACTTATCCACATTTTTTCGACCTTATTATTCGCAGGCATTATTTTTAAAGCAAATGCCAGAGGTTATCGACAAAATAAATTGCTCCAATTACCGGAATTGTTTTCATACCGGATTATTAGATTTTTTGTAAGTTAGTTGATAAGGTATAGAACCTCATTTTTTCAATAAAATTTTAATGTAAAAAGTTCAATGTACAACACTACAATCCAAAAAGAGTGGTTCTCAGAAGGGGAACGTTATGCAAAAGGCATCAATGAAATGGTTGAGTTTGGTGAAAAAAACGGCTGGGAAAACTGGAAAGGTGAAGAACCTGAAGATAAAAGAGCCAATATTGCCCGCGAAGTTTTTGAACTGCTTAAAACTGCCAACAAAAAAGGAGACACAGAAAACTTCAGAGAATATTTCCCACCTGCTCACGCTCCTATCATTCCCTTAATGGAAAATAAAGCTCAGAATATTGAGCATATGCACTTTATCACTGATGAAAAAATTGTTTTCCTGACAGGCACTTCATATGAAAAAAGACAGGCTTATCTTCTTGATAAAGATATTGTCACAAAACTCGATGAAAATATCCATGCTATCGGGAAATCCAAACGGGAAAACATTTTCGCCATTGCAGATGCTCACAAAATATCTTTATACAAAGGTTGGAATGGAGACCTTATCAATGAATTTGAAATGGATGAAAACCCAGATTTCGGGATTACAGATTTATATCCTTTTAATGATGGAAGCAAAGTTGTGATTGTTTCCTCAGACGGAATTTTTCTGGTTTCAAATACTGAAAAAAAACTCATCCATCCCATCAATGAAGACAATGAAGAAGACTGGAGCTCTCAGATTGACATGGAAAATGCAGCATTATCCAACGACAATTCTTATATCGTAGTAGGAGATCAGTGCTATGATCACAGAATACTGGATCACGAAGGCAATACCGTGGGATCTATAGGACCACAATCATCTTATCCACATTTTTGTCTTTTTGCAAAAGATGACAGCCAACTGATTACAAATTCCTGCCACTTTTACAACGGAATTACCATCGGAATCAATGCCGATCAATATGCAGGAGCTGATATTGAAGCGTATACAGAAAGTGAAGACTTTACTTTCATTGATGAAGAAATGAGAGTTTATGAAGGGGCTGCCATAAAAGATTATTATATTCTGGGAGACGCTTACGGCTATATCAAAGCTTTTGATAAGAATGGAAATCAGCTTTGGAGACACTTCCTTGGGTCTACCATTACAGGAATTGCACTTTCTGATGATGAAGAAACCCTGTGGGTAGCGGCACACTCAGGTATTTTACACAAATTAAAACTAGAGAAAGGACATAGAGATACCCACACCATCGGCAATGGGAAACATTATGAAGAGTTCAGACTGCTGATCTGGAAAGATGAGCCTCAGATCTGGAAGTGGTAATTAAAATCTTATTCTCAATATTAATTAATAACAATAAAGTCATGCAGAATACTAAAATTTTCACAACTGCTTTTGCCAGTGTTTATCCACATTACCTTCAAAAAGCTGAGAAAAAGGGACGCAGCAGAGAAGAAGTGCATGAAATCATATTCTGGCTGACGGGATATGATGAAAGTGATCTGCAGAACATCCTTAACAACAAAACCGACTTTAAAACTTTCTTTGAACAGGCACCTCAACTCAATCCAAATGTTTCATTGATCAAAGGAGTCATCTGCGGATATCGTGTGGAAGAAATTGAAGATGAACTGATGAGAAACATCCGGTATCTGGATAAACTGATTGATGAACTGGCCAAAGGAAAGAAGATGGAAAAAATTCTAAGAACAGCCTGAAAATTTAATTTCAAAAAAAAGTCATTGCTTAAATATGATTAAAAAGCTTCTCCAATTCAAAAAACTTCACGAAATTAGCGGTCTGTGCGTTAAATACTATTAATGAAATAAAAATTTAATTACAACATACAGCAAAACTTAGTATAAGTTTTCTTCGGGGCAGGGTGAAATTCCCTACCGGCGGTTACAGTCCGCGACTCCTTTCTTCGGAAGGGACTGATCTGGTGAAATTCCGGAACCGACAGTTAAAGTCTGGATGGGAGAAGAAAATGAGATGACCAATAAGATTCCTTATGGATTCTTGTTGCGTTGTATTTCATTTCCATGTACCGAAGTGTATTTTAACTTTTAAAAGTAAAATAACATGGAAAAATTATTAGAACAATTCGGAGCAAACTCCAAAGAACGTGTAGAAAAAGCACTTCAGACATTACAGCAGGGAAAAGGTATTCTACTGGTAGATGATGAAAACCGCGAAAATGAGGGCGATATCATCTTTCCCGCCTCCACTATTACAGAACAGGATATGGCACTTCTGATCCGCGAATGCAGCGGTATTGTCTGCCTTTGTATTTCCGAGGAAAAAAGCCGCCATCTTAATCTTCGTCCGATGGTGGAAAACAACAATTCAAAAAACCAGACCGCATTCACGATTTCCATTGAGGCAAGAGAAGGTGTGGAATCGGGAGTTTCTGCCAAAGACCGCGTGACAACAATCAGAACTGCTGTAGCAGCAAATGCTCAGGCAGAACATATTGCAAGTCCGGGCCATGTTTTTCCTCTGATTGCAAGAAAAGATGGTGTATTTGAAAGGCGTGGACATACCGAAGGCAGTGTAGATCTTGTAAAAATGGCCAATCTTGGTGAAGATGCCGTACTTTGTGAACTGACAAATGAAGACGGTTCCATGGCAAGGCTCCCTGAAATTGTAAACTTTGCCATCAAAAAAGATATGAGTGTCGTAACCATTGAAGATATTTATGCTTACCGTAAAATGGTAATAAGCAATTAAACCCAAGCATTTTTAACGCACAGACCGCCTGTTGATTCGATCAGCAGGCGTTTTTATTAAAAATATAATTAAAAAGAAAAAAAATTAACATTTGAATACTATTTTTTAATTATTTTTAACAAAAAAATTCTGACTATGAAAAAATCTCTACTCCTTTTACTAGGAGCATCTGCCATGATGTCTGCGCAGATCACGCTTACAAAAGCAGCCAATGACCCTATTTCCGGAAATATTGTTAATTACAACAACACAGCCGGCACCGTAAACAACTCTGCAACAGGTCCTAACGCAACATTTTCCAATGGCGGGCTTACGATGGGAGCAGCATCACAAACAACGTATTCAACTCCTAGTTCTACTGAAATAGCAACTTTCCCGGGTTCTACTCTTAAAATGGTAGACGGAGCAACAACCGTTTATTACAAAGCTTCAACTTCTAAACTGGAAATTACAGGAATTGTAAATACACAGGCCACTTTAAACTTTAGTGTGGATAACGGTACTCATATTAATTATCCAACAACGTACGGAGCGACACAGAACGACACCGCCAAAGGTACTTTTTCCTCATCTTCTGCCAGCGGATTATTCAGTGGTACAATGACTGCCATTGCTGATGCATATGGAACTTTAATTATAGGCAATCAAACATACACTAATGTTCTTAGAGTAAAATTCACACAGAATTTCAACCTGTATTCATCTCTGGATGTTACTTATTCTAACCCTATCGGAGCAATAACCAATACAGCCTATTCTTATTACGATGCTTCTCACAGATATGCCCTGCTTAATTCTACAAGCGGAAATATCAGTATTCCACTGTTGAGCATCAACCAGAATGTAAAAACTACATTTGCATTAAGTGAAACATTCCTGGGCGTAAACAGTGCAGTAAAAAAAGAAAACTTAGTGGTTTATCCTAATCCTGCACAGGATTTTATCGGTTTCAAAGGAAATACGGATAACTATTCCAAAGCAGATATTTACAGCCTGGATGGTAAACTGGTTAAAACTTCAGATGTAAAATCCGGAAACATACAGATTTCAGATCTTCCGCCAGCATCTTATTTCATTCAGATCAGCGGAAAAAATGCTGCAGATACAAAGAACACAAAATTCATTAAGAAATAATAAAACAAAATCCCCACTCCTACAAATGAGCGGGGATTTCTTATTAACATTCAAATTAGCATCTAAAAGGTAGCTGCAGGTGCAGTATCATTATTAAGCTTTCGCTGAATTTCTGTCTTTTTCCCTTTCGAGAAATCATAGCTCAGTCCTAATACAAACATGGATTTGTTGTTCATAATCTGTGTATGAACTTTATAATCTACGAGACTTTCCGGTAGGCTTTTCGTTTTATATTCCGAAGGCATTCCTATCCAGTACATTCCTGTAGAAAATGTCCAGTTCTTATGTTTATAGCTCACAAAAATATTATTCTGGTTTTCATTCGTATTAAGAAATGCTCCATTAAGGCTGTATACCGGAATATTGAACTGGTACTGAACAGAGAAAGATTTATATTCTGAAGAAAGCGAAAAGTAATTTCCTAAATAGTCATTTTTTATCAGAGCACCTTTACTAGTTCTTACTGTTTCAGATGTTGGTGTGATTACAGCTTTTATGACCAAAAGAGTATTTCCGAAAGGTTTATAAGATCCTGTTAACTGAACTCCATATCTCTGAGCATTCTTCCCGTTTTCATAAGTCAGGGCATATCCATTCAACACCTCATCGTGAACGTAGTACTGATTGATTACCCTGTTGGTATACCGGTAAAATAAGCCTGCATTAAAATCAAAATACTTATTATTAAAAGAATAAGTCAGGTTATTAGAAAAAACCTGCTGAGATTGTAAAAAGGGGTTTCCCCTCTGAACAATATTAGGAGCCAGCTGCACCACATTGCTACTCAAAGCATTACTCCATGGACTTACCGGATTATAACTTGCTGTAAAACGTAGGTTCTGATTCCCTTTAAGCTGATAAGCTAAAATAACCTTTGGAGTAAAAGTCCATTCATCAAAAGTATTTTCTGCACTTTTATTGTGAATATTGGTAAGCCCTGCTCCGATACGATAACTGAATTGATCTGCTTTTCCTGCAAATTCAGTATAAAAATACTGTTCCAGATAAGTAACATTATATTGAGAGTATCCGGCAAGATTATTCAGATCATTGGAAATAGAAGACCTTGAAATCCGGTATCCGGACGAAAGTTTTCCAGCCGTGAAATCATGCATATGCGCAAGTTCCCCAACCAAACTTGTTTGCTTTGCTTTCAATACCATATCATTGTCATATACAGACAATCCCGAACCAACAATCCATTCTTTGGCCGTTTCTGTGGTATTGGTGGTGTAATGAGAACCTACTACATTAATACTCAACTCATCTTTTTCACCAATCTTTTTAGAATAATATAGATCCAGCTTAGGAATCACATAATCCGAGCCATTATTTTTAAACATATTGTGTTCTTCTTTCAGATAATCTTCGGTAAAGACGCTCTGTCCTGTTCCTTTCGAAAACCTGCTGAAAATATCCATATTAAGTTTAGCCTGAAAAGCATAGTCATCGGGAACAAGTCTCGTATAGCGCAAAGCTATACTCTGGAAGGTATATCCAAAATGATCTTTGCGGTTTTCATCAGACCGGTAATGCTTCCCGTTCAGCTGATAATCATAGATGCTGTTGACTCTTCTGTCATTATAATCCCTAAGATTAAGGGAATATTCCAGTCCGAAATTATTTTTCCCTTTAGTATAATTGGCGTAGGCAGAACCGTTCACAAATCCGGTATTCAAAGCCGTAGATACATCAGCCCCGAAAACATACCCTGTTTCTGTGGATCTTGTCAGAATATTAACTACCGTATCTGCTCTCGTAGCCCATCTCGCTGGCGGAATGTCATAATATTCTACTTTCACCACTTCACCGGGCGCAACACTTCGGATCTGCATATCTGTAGCTTCAATCCCGTTGATAAGGAATAGTGTGGTTCCGCCTTTCGTACTGGTAATGGTATTTTCTACGGGATTCAGTTGTAACTCCGGGAGTGTGCTAAGTAAATCTTTTGCATAGCGTGCTCTGGCAAGCGCTTCTTTATCAAAAGTATAAACAGCTTTGTCTGCAAACTGTTTTTTACGTTGTGATTTTAAAATAACTTCCTGAATTTCTTTGGTTGTCCCTACATCAGCCGTATCATTTTTCTTCTCCTGTGAAAACATAAAAGCACTGCAAAGAAAGAAGATGGTATATATAGTTTTTTTCATGTCTGAAGATGAATTATACTAGTAGGACAATCAATGGCTGATGACTATTACATTAATAACAGCAAACAATTAAAAAATCAACATATTTTTTTATTTTCCATTTATTATGTTAAATTCAGCCCGTTTTTTGCTGGTATTTTTTTACATCACAAAATATTGAGTCATGAAAAAAGCATTCATAGTAATTCCGTACTTCCTGTTTTCGGTCCTGGGAGCTCAGGAAATTCAGAACAGCCCGGCAGAGAAGATGAATATCATCAAGACCAATGTCACGGCTTATACGTTCAGAAATATCAATCTGTCTTATGAAAGAGCTATCAGCCAATGGTTTTCTGTGAATCTCGGTTTCGGCACAATGCCTGAAGGAAAAGTACCTTTCATTAATGCTTTTCTGAAAGATGAAGATGAAAAAAGATTCCAGAATCTTAGAGTAAAAGCAACCAATTTCACCATTGAACCAAGATTTTATATCGGTAAAGGCTATGGAAAAGGATTTTATTTTGCTCCTTATTACCGGTACTCAAGTGTTACTTCCAATACTTTTGATTTTTATTATGATTATAAGGGTCCGAATGGAGTTACCTATCCAATTCCACTCAAAGGACAGGGGGACACCAATGGAAACAGTGGTGGATTAATGGTTGGGGTACAATTCTTTCTGACCAGAAGCCAGAATCTTGTCCTTGATTTCTGGATCGCTGGAGCCCATTACGGAAGCGGAAAAGGTGATTTTACCATGACCTCGGATTATGTACTGACGCCTGATATGCAGGCTCAGCTTAAAAAGGAAATTGAAAATCTGGACATTCCATTTGTTAAGTATACCGTAGAAACCAATGCCAATGGTGCCAGAATAAAAGTAGACGGGCCGTGGGCAGGCTTCAGAAGCGGGCTTTCCATTGGATATCGGTTTTAAGAAATCATTCTTAATATAGTATTCAACCGTTCTTTTTAGGAACGGTTTATTTTTTTCTGAATTTTGTATCTTGGATGTCATTATAAAAAAACTTTCTGGAAACAACATCTATGGACTCAGCCTCAATCACCACAGGTCAAAGAATCAAAGCCATCATTGGCGGATCTATCGGTAATCTCGTTGAATGGTACGACTGGTATGCTTACGCAGCCTTCGCCATTTATTTCTCCCATTCATTTTTTCCTGATTCTGATCTCAATGCCCAACTGATGAATACCGCAGGGATCTTTGCCGTAGGTTTTCTCATGCGCCCTATCGGCGGCTGGATGTTCGGAAGCATTGCAGATAAGATCGGAAGGAAAAAAGCAATGACGCTCTCCGTCCTGCTGATGTCTTTTGGATCTCTGCTGATTGCCCTTACTCCCACTTATCAGTCTATTGGTATTCTGGCCCCTTTATTACTTTTACTGGCAAGATTACTTCAGGGGCTAAGTGTGGGTGGTGAATATGGAGTTTCCGCCACTTACCTCAGCGAAATGGCCACGCAGGACAGAAGAGGATTTTATTCAAGCTTTCAATATGTCACTTTGATTGGCGGGCAGCTTATTGCTTTAGGTATTCAGCTTATTTTACAAAAATTATTACTCACTGAGGCCCAGCTTGAAGAATGGGGATGGAGAATTCCTTTTGTGATCGGAGCTATGCTTTCTATTATTGCCTTATATCTTAGAGCTAATCTTCATGAAACGGAAGCTTTTGAGAATAAAAAAGAAGTCAGCGAAAAGAAAAAAGGAACGGTAAAAGAGCTTATGAAACATCCAAAAGCTTTGCTTACCGTTGTGGGGCTGACCTTAGGAGGAACGCTGGCATTTTATACCTACACCACTTATATGCAAAAATTCCTGGTAAATACAGTACATCTTACCAAGGAAGAATCTACATTAGTCTCCTTTGTTTCACTCTTTATATTTGCATGTCTTCAGCCTGTATTTGGAGGATTATCAGATAAAATCGGAAGAAGGCCGCTTCTTTTAGGTTTTGGTATTTTGGGAACTTTATGTACCGTTCCGCTCCTTACGGCTCTCAGTACTACCACTTCAATATGGGGTGCATTTTTCCTGATTATGGCAGCTTTAATTATTGTAAGCGGCTACACTTCGATCAATGCGGTAGTAAAAGCAGAACTTTTCCCTTCTGAAATCAGGGCACTTGGTGTAGGTTTACCTTATGCTATTACTGTTGCTGTATTTGGCGGAACAGCAGAATATCTTGCGCTTTGGTTTAAAAAGATAGGGTCTGAAGAATATTTTTACTGGTATATTACCGGCTGTATTCTTTTTTCTCTGGTTGTTTATACCGGAATGAAAGACACCAAAAAGACCTCTACACTGGATAAAGATTAAATTATAAAAAACATGCACCGCAGATTTTCTGCGGCGCATATTCTATTTTTAATGATAGGCCTGTTTAAATTTTTCAATCATATGATCCAGATTATGACGCTGGACATAGATACTTTTTACCTCTTCATACCTCGGCGATTTGTAGAAAACCTCATGGAAATCCATACTGCCGTTTCCTACTTTCACAACTTTCTGTACTTCGATATTCAACTTTCTTAATTCGTCTTTGAAGACTTTAAATTCATCTTGTATACTACTACTGCTCATTAATATTTTTAGTTTTTTAGTTAAAAATTCCTTTTACCCCTTCAAATGTCAGGGGTAACATCTCAAATTCCGAATAAAGTTAGTAAATTTATTGACACAAAGTAGCAGTTTGATAATATTTTATTATTTTTTTTACAAATAGTAAGTTGATATTACCCGATTGATGCATATTTCGTATTTTTAATCTCACAAAAAATTGTAACAACCTTATACAAACCATGAGTATCAAAGCATTTTTCACTTTATTCTTTCTAACACTGCTGACTTTTCTGCATGCTCAGAAAATGGAATTCAAAGCACCGGATTATGCTGCCATTCAAAAAAGTATTGAGGATAAAAATTCAGAATTCTATTATCCAAAGCTTTTAAAAAGATTAAAGCAGAACGATACGCTCCTTACCGGCAATCAGTACCGTCATCTTTATTTCGGATATACATTTCAAAAAGAATATCAACCTTATAAAATAGGAAAGAAAGCTGAAGAAGTAGCCAAATATTACCGAGGTGAAGGTATCTCCCAAAAAGATCTTTCAAAGGGAATCCAGTTGTTCCTGGGTGCATTGGAGGAAAATCCACTGGATTTGCGGGCTATGAATTATCTCGCTTACTTGTATCATTTGAATAAAGATGATGCTACCGCCGAAAAAATTGCAGGAAATTTCCACGGATTATTAAATGCCATTCTTACTTCCGGCGATGGTCTCACATGTGAAACAGGTTTTCATGTGATTTCTGTAACAGATGAATATGTCCTTTTAAACAGATTTCAAATGGAAACAAAATCTCAAAGCCTGAAGGGAAAATGCGATTATCAGGAGTTTGAAAAGGACCAATATAAAATTCCCGGATTTTATTTTGACATCAGCAGGTTCTATGGAAAAATATTGGATTAATCATCCCGAATAAATACTTATCAATTTAATATTATTGAACCATTAACAAAAAATCGCTAAAATAAATTTCATATGATTTTGCCCTGAACAAAAGGGTTGAGAAGGAGGAGAAATATTTTTTTTCAAAAAAAATCAAATAGTGTGTAACATTTTTTTAAGGTTCGTCTCTAAAAGACAAATACACTTTAAAACTTAAGAAATCATGAAAAAATTTACACTCCTTTTAATCATTATGTTGTTTTTTTTAGCAGTATGCAATATATTCGGCCAACAAACAGTGTATCCGTTTGAATTAAAGAAAACAGGAAACGGAAATCAGGCATTAATTTTCATTCCCGGATTTGCTTCTTCAGGTGACGTCTGGAATGATACCACCGCAAAGTTTGAAAAAGATTTCACCTGCTATACTTTAACAATGGCTGGATTTGCAGGAATAAAACCCCAGACAGATGCCAGTTTTAAAGACTGGGAAAAAGGAATTGCAACCTATATCAAAGACAATAAAATTGAGAAGCCCATTCTTATCGGGCACAGTATGGGAGGCGGTCTTGCCCTGGCCATAGCGGCAGATTATCCGGAGCTTGCAGGTAAAATTATCATCGTAGACACGCTTCCCTGCCTGGCAGCGCTATCTGATCCCAGTTTTACATCGAAAGAAAATAATGACTGTTCGCCTGCTATTGCTCAATTGACAGCGATGAACGATGAGCAGTTCCGGAAAATGCAGGCACAGGCTATGCCACGTCTTCTGGCTGATATTTCTATGCAGGAAACGGTAATCAACTGGAGTATGAAATCGGACCGAAAAACATTTGCTAAAATGTACTGTGATTTTTATAATACCGATCTCAGAGAGAAAATAAAAAACATCCAATGTCCTTCCCTTATTCTTCTGGAATCTTATTTTGTTACTCTAAAGCCAACGATCGAAAACCAGTACAAAAATTTAAAAAATGCCAATATGCAGTATGCTTCAAAAGGTTTGCATTTTATCATGTACGATGATAAGGATTGGTATCTTAATCAGCTTACTCACTTTTTATCTGCGAAATAATGGTTTTTGAAGAGATATATGAACTCTACTGGCAAAGGATATTCCGTTTATGTATGGGATATGTAAATGATGCCGAACTTGCTCAGGATCTTGCCCAGGAAACCTTTATCATCGTCTGGCAGCAGCTTCCGAAATTCAGGAATGAATCCAGTATAGGGACGTGGATTTTCAGAATTGCATCCAATAACTGCCTCCGGCAGATTGAAAAGGAAAAGAAATTCAGCAAAACCGGTCTGCCCATGAATCTGGAAGAGAAAAAACAGGAATCTATAGAACCTCAGATCCAGATGCTCTACCAGTTTATTTCAGAACTGCCTGAAACGGACAGAATTATTATTTCATTGGAACTGGAAGAGGTAAAACAGGCTGAGATAGCCCATATCGTAGGACTTTCTGAATCCAATATAAGGGTAAAGATTCACAGAATAAAAGAAAAATTAACGCAAAAGTTTAAAGAAAATGGATTCTAATATAGATTTTAAAAATATATGGAAGCAGCAGACTTCCCACAAACCTGATCTGGATGCGCTTCTCGGTAAGCTGAAAAAATTCAGAAATCAAAATCTGCGCAGACTAATCTTTGCTAATATTGGATTGATCGCTACCTCCTTATTGATTCTTTTTATCTGGTACCGTTACCAGCCTGAAATGATCACTACAAAAATCGGGATTGTACTTGTCGTGCTGGGAATGGTTATTTTTCTTCTTGCCTACAACAAAATGTTTATGGTATTTTACAAGATTGATCAGACGCAGTCAAACAACGAGTATCTCCAGAGTTTATATGTAGTAAAGAGTAAGCAGAAATTTATGCAGACCACCATACTTAACTTATATTTTGTCATGCTCTTTCTGGGAATATGTCTGTATATGTATGAATATACTTCAAGAATGCCCCTTAGCTCAGGTATTCTGGCCTATGCTTTAACATCTGTCTGGATTGCTTTCAACTGGTTTTATCTGAGACCGCGAACAATAAAGAAACAGCAAGGTAAACTTGACGAATTAATTAATAAATTTGAAGAGATCAATAATCAATTAAAAGAATCATGATATCTTCTGACAACAAAAATCACTGGGAAAATGTATATGAAACCAAAAATCCGGATCAGGTAAGCTGGACCCAGAAAAAACCTCAGACTTCCCTTGATTTTATACATTCTTCCGGATTGGGAAAAGAGGCCAGCATCATAGACATTGGTGGTGGAGACAGCAACCTTGTTGATTTTCTTTTGGAGGAAGGTTATAAAAATATTACAGTTCTTGATATTTCTGCTAAAGCTTTGGAAAAAGCACAGAAACGACTTGGAGCAGCAGCAGACAAAGTAAAATGGATCACTAGCGACATTACGGCTTTCGAACCTATGGAAACCTATGATATCTGGCATGACAGAGCAGCCTTTCATTTTCTGACAACCCCGGAACAGGTTTCAAAATATATCGGTATTGCAGAAAAGAATGTGAATAACTTTATGATCCTCGGAACTTTTTCGAAAAACGGTCCTACGAAATGCAGTGGATTGGATATTCAGCAGTATGATGAAGAATCATTATCCGAAAAATTTAAAGAAAGCTTTGAAAAAATAAAATGTATTACTGAAGATCATATCACTCCCTTTGATACAGTTCAGAATTTTGTTTTCTGCAGTTTTAAAAAGTAGTAATGAATTGTATGTATTTTTTATTTATTTTTAAATTCCCAACCATTTAAATAAAAATACTATGAAAAAATTATTATTTCTGCTTATTTCAGGCACATTCTGCTCAAATTTTTATTCACAACATTTGGAATTCCAGGAATGCGGAACCGATGAATTAATGAAAAAACATTATGAAAGGTATCCTGAAGAGAAAGCGCGTGACGATGCTTTCAACCTGGAATTGTCAAAAATGATCAAAAGTGGCAAATTTACGTCTAAGCTCAACAATCAGGTATACGAAATCCCTATTGTTGTACACGTTGTAGGAGACGGAAGTGCTATAGGAACTGCTAATAATAAGTCTGACGCAGACATCATTGCATGGATAAACTATACCAATGGTGTTTTTGCAGGAAGTTCCACCAGCGGAATGTCAGGAACAAGTGCAATACTGCCTGTCAAATTTGTTTTTGCAACCAAGGATCCTAACTGTAATGTAACTAACGGGATCAATAGAATCAATGCTTCAGGTCTTCCCAAATATGTAAGCGGCGGTGTAAATAATGACAATACAACCAATGCCGTAACTGCTTCTGAGATTACTGCAATGGGAATGTGGGATACTTCTAAATATTATAATATCTATGTTGTTAAAAAATTAACATCCAACTCCGGAGGATTAAATGGCTTCGCTTATTATCCGGGAGGAAGCAAAGATTATTCTTTTATGGCAGCAAGTGCATCCGCTGTTAATGCTCAGACTTTAGGGCATGAATTCGGACACGCTTTGGGACTCAGACATACGCATGAGGGATACAATGAAACTACAGGAGACTGCCCTGTCAACAATGACTGTACTTTAGAAGGAGATCTTGTTTGTGATACTGAGCCTATGAAAAGTCTTTATCATTCCTCAGTTCCTCACACATGTCAAACCGGACAGATCAATCCTTGTACCACCCAATTATACAATGGTGGTGAGAGAAATGTGATGGCTTATACCTACTGTTTCAGAGATTTATTTACACAAGGACAGACCAACAGAGCTACAGCACAGCTTTTACAATACAGACAATCGCTGATCAACTCACCGGTTGGATCTCCAACTACTATTAATAACAATGTAACATTAACCAATGCATGTACTCCCGCAACCATTACAAATCCGGGTAATTACAATGTAGGAATTACTTTGGTAAAGTTTGGAAGTATTAATAATTATTCAACTAATTATAAGCAGGCAACCAATAATTTTTATGAAAACTTTACCGGTACTTACTGTTTGGGGATTTCAAAAACCAATATTCCCCAAAATGCAGCCACCACACTTACTGTAGCTCCGGGAACAAACAACCCTCACATTATCAAAGCATATATTGATTATAATAATGACGGTCAATTCGATGAATCTACAGAGCTGGTTCTTAATCAAAGTGGAATAAGCAATGGTTCATTGGCTACAGCACAGGTAACTCCTCCTGCGGGTGCAATAACCAATACTCCTTTAAGAATGAGGGTCATTGGAGAGTACAACGGAACAGCAGTAACGGCATGTTATACTCCAAAGTACGGACAGGTGGAAGATTACTCCGTCATCATTGAACCTCAGAATGTATTAGCAATAGAAAATACAGGATTGAAAAATGCACCTGTTATTTTTAAAGATGAAAATTCAGCATCTGTAAGAAGTAATGTGAAAATTTCCGCGGTACATATTTATGATGCTGCAGGAAGATTACTGATGAGAAAAAATGATATTAAATCTTCAGAATTCAAATATCCTGTTGACCAGAAAAATATAATCATCACGGCTACAGCAGTACTGGAAGACGGAAAAGTAATTACGAAAAAATTAAAATTTTAATTATTTCAATTATAGAATAAAAAAAGAGAGTTATTGCTGACTCTCTTTTTTGTTTATCTCATTCAAAAGAATAATTTCTTCCCGATTATGATTCTTTTTTTTCTTCCATTTCCACTTCATGTCGAAGCTGAGCTTTATAAAGCGTGGCATAATATCCGTTCTTATCCAGAAGTTCAAGATGCTTTCCTTCTTCTACGATTTTACCATGCTCCATCACAATAATCTTGTCTGCTTTCTCAATGGTGGAAAGTCTGTGGGCAATAATAATGGAGGTCCTATTTTTCGTAATTTTCTCTGTAGCTCTCTGAATCAGCTTTTCACTTTCATGATCAATGGAAGAGGTAGCTTCATCCAGAATTAAAATTTTAGGATCTGATAAATAAGCTCTCAGGAAAGACAGTAACTGTCTCTGACCTAAAGAGATTGAAGAGCCTCTTTCGCTCACTACATAATCATATCCACCGGGAAGCTGCTCGATAAACTGATCTACCTCAATTTCTCTCGCTCCCGCTTTTATTTTTTCCAGTGTGATACTATCATCCCCGAAGGCAAGGTTTTCAAAAATACTTCCGTGGAAAAGGAATACATCCTGCAGCACCACGCCGATATGACTTCTGAGATTATAAAGCTCATAATCTTTTAAATCCACATCATCAATCAGGATATTTCCGGAGTTGATATCATATAATCTTGTAATCAGACTAATGATAGTAGACTTTCCGGCACCTGTAGCACCAACGATGGCTACCGTTTCTCCCGGATTTACTTTAAAGTCAATTCCTTTCAGTACTTCCTGCTTTTCATCATAAGCAAAGTGTACTTTCTGGAATTCAATTTTTCCTGCAAAATGATCTTTCTTCACGGTTCCGTTATTCGGCATCGAGTTTTCTTCATCCATTAATCCCAGCACTCTTTCTGCTCCTACAATTCCTCGCTGGATATTGTTAAAACGGTCAGCAATCTGTCTCAAAGGACGGATCAGCATTGAAATATACTGGATAAATGCAATCACGACTCCGGCACTGATGGTAATATATCCTCCATAGAAAAGAATAAATCCTATGAATAATGAAGAAATAAGTTCCACCACAGGGAAGAACAGTGAGAAAATAAATACGGTTCTCAGCAATGCTCCTTTCAGGGTAATATTGATATCATCAAATTTCTTAAACTCAGATTCCTGTCTGTTGAATACCTGAATAATAGACATTCCTGCCAGTCTTTCCTGAACAAAAGAGTTCTGATTGGCTGTCCAGTTTCTCTCATCCCCGAAAGCTTTCTTCAGTCTTTTCTGGAAGAATCTCGTAATGACTACCATCAAAGGTAAGATGGCCAGTGTAATATAACTGAGGTGAACATTGGTACTGAACATCATCACCAATACAAACAGAATTCTCAGGATATCTCCAAATACCATCAGGAAACCATCTGTATATACCGTCGCAATGGTTTCCACATCTCCTACAGCCCGCGTCACCAGCTGTCCGATGGGTGTTTTATCAAAAAATGAAGTTTTGAAATAGATCAGTTTAGCATATAATCGCTCTCTGATATCCCTGATCACATTTTGTGAGATAAAATTTGAAAAATAAACCAGGAAAAAATTTAAAATCGTTTCAGCAAACACCAATCCCACAAGGATATAGATATGTTTCATCATCAAAGCCTTATCATGAAGCTTTGTTATATCATTATCCACCACCTGCATAGTGAGATAAGGCCTGTAAGTAGAAACTATCGAAAGGAATATGGAAATGATAAGGGTAAGGATGAACCAAGAACGAAATTTCATTCCGATAAAGAACAGCCTCTTTATAATTCCCCAGGTATCTTGTTTTTTCATTGTACGAATCGAAAGAAAGAATTAAAATATTCTATGCAAAAATAAGACATTATAACCGGACTGCCTTTACAACTTTTGCAAATCGTCATAGAAAATATCAGATACCTACCATTTACAATATGAATAGATTAAGTATTCTTTTGTATCCAGCCTAAAACATATTCTGCTACTTCTTTCCAATTTTTCTCTCCACAGATGAAATGACTTCTCCCTGCAAACTCTTTAAAATCGACAATGCTTCCCGGATCTTTGTAAGCCCCTGCTATTTTCTTTGAAAATGCTGCCGGGAAAATATGATCATTAGAGCCTGCAATGAACAGCAGCGGTTGATGGGGTTTCTTTAAATCTAATTTTGCAGAAGCTTTAAACAAAGGATCTTTTGCCAATTTTCTACTTTCAGGAACTGCTACTGTCTCGTAAAGCCTGTCACTTTCTTCCTTTGAATAATTATTGAAAAAAGCTTTGTGATACCATTCTTTTGTTCCCATATATGGACTGTTTCCTTTGAAGAAATTCACTACAGGCCAAACAATTTTAATGGTAGAAAAAGGAGCCATGATATTTTTCGGAGGAGCACCGTCAATACTTATACCAGCTGCTGCTTTTCCCATGTCAATCAGCTTCTGAACCATAAGTCCTCCAAAAGAATGTCCGATAACAATAGGCTTTTCGGGAAGACTGTCAATCAGTTTCACAAGATTGTCCACGGTATCGTCAAAACCGACATGTCTTAATTCTCCGGGAATATTATTTTTTAAGTATACGGGATCCCCTCCATGTCCCGGATTTGAGGGTGTATGTACAGTATATCCCTGCGCTTCAAAATAAGTTTTCCATTCTTTCCAGCTTGTATTATTCACAAATAACCCATGAATGAATACGATCGTTTTTGTTTTCATAATTTTCACTTTTTTGTTTTGTTAAATTGATGAAACAAATTTCTGCAGATAAAATGACGAAAACTTTAACCCAGGTTAAAATCGTACTATTTGCCTGAAATTCTTTTTCTTATCCTGCTCAGAGAAGGTCCCTGAATCCCTAGATAAGAAGAAATATGATACAGCGGAACATTACTGAAAATATCCGGATGCTCTTTCATCAGATCCAGATAACGCTCTTCCGGAGACTTTAATAAAAATCCTTCTACCCTTGTCATGGTAACGTTAAATGCTGCCTGTGCCAGAAGTCTCCCAAATTTTTCCCATTGATGCGACTGCTGGTAAAGAGAAATAAGATCTGCATGCCGGATAAAAATAATAGAAGTATTCGTAAGGGCCTGTGTAAAATAATCACATGGGATCTGATTGAGAAAACTTTTAAAAGAAACTACAAAACCATTGGCCGAATAAAGAAAAACATTCTTTTCTTCACCCGTATCTCCATTGATGACATAAGAACGAAAAACTCCATCGACAATAAATCCTAAATAAGAACAGACGTTTCCCTGAAGATTATAAAATTCTCCTTTTTTATATTCTTTTGGAAACCAAAAATTTTCAGACAGTCTGAAATCTTCTTCTGAAAGTCCAGCAAAATGATATAATGCGAAGGCTAATTTATCAATTTCAGTCATGGCTATTTTTTTTAGTATTTCTTACAGTATTTAAAAATAATCTTAATTTCCGATACTAAAAAAAGAAATCTTACTGATCAATAGTCTTCCCTATCTCTTCAATTTCGATGGTCTTTGCCGGTCTTTCTTTGATAAATTTATTTTCAAGGAATTTATAAACTCCCCAAACCGCAACAATAGAGATTAACCAGCCAACGATATTCACTGCTGAAAATCCTGTATAATTGACATTTTCTGCGGATTCAGGATCTGTTAATCCCATATATATACCATAACCTAAGCCTAACAAAAGCTGAGTTCCCAGATAAATACCGATAGCCAGAACACCATACTGCCACTTTGTTTTTCCAAACCTTTCTGCTAATTGTGCATAATACCGGTAAGCGCCGATAAGAATAAAAATTGATAACATGATTATTATTTTGTTTTTTAAGTTTTTATTTAAAATTCATATCCCACATCTACAAGATACAGCCCGTGTCCCGGTGCTGAAGTTCCCGCGGCGTTACGGTTTTTGTCTTCAATCACTTTACGGAGATCTTCAGGTTTCAGTTTTCCGGTTCCTATTTCTACCATCGTTCCGACAATTGCGCGAACCATATTTCTTAAAAAGCGATTCGCAGAAACTGTAAATTTAAGTTCCGTTCCGTTCTGTTCCCATTCTGCTTTGTAGATTTTACAGATATTGGTTTTGTTGTCGGTTTTTAATTTGGCAAAACTGGTGAAATCTTCATATTCAAAAAGAATTTTACAGGCTTCATTCATGGCATTAATATCCAGTGATCTTTTCCAGTGTTGCCATGCAGATTCCTGAGTGAAGGGATTTTTTTCCAATGAGATAAAATATTCGTAGGTTCTGTACGTGGCATCAAAACGGGCATGAAAATCGTCTTTTACCGGAAAAATCCTTTTAATGGAAATATCAGGAGGAAGAAAACTGTTCAGCCTTCTTGTAAGCTGATCATCCAACTCTTTTTCCGTATCAAAATGGGCAAATATTTTTTTGGCATGAACTCCTGTATCGGTTCTTCCTGCTCCTGTTGTTTTAATCTCTTCGCGCAAAATGGTAGAAAGCGCTTTTTCCAGTTCTTCCTGTACAGAAATAGCATCCGGCTGTATCTGATAGCCGAAATAATTCTTTCCGTTGTAAGAAAATTCAATAAAGTATCTCAATGTATTGTAATAACTCCACAAAAATACTTTAATTTAACGAAATATTTGTTGAAAAGTCTTCGAGAATATTACATCAATGCTTATGAAAATTCCTATTTTTGCAATCGTATGAAAAGATGGTACCTTTATCCTTTTTCCCTTGGTTATCATTTGGTAACGGGTATCCGGAACACAATGTATGATCTGGGAATTTTTAAGTCGACAAAATTCAAAACACCGATAATCAATGTCGGGAATCTTTCTGTGGGCGGAAGCGGAAAGTCACCTATGGTGATGTATCTTGCTCAGTTCCTGTCCAAACATTACAGAACCGGAGTGCTTTCACGGGGTTATGGAAGGCTTACCAAAGGTTATGAAGTAACAAATTACGAAAGCAACTACAAAATGGTGGGTGACGAAGCGATGCAGCTTTTTGAACGTTTTAAAAACCGTTTCGTAATTGCCGTTTCTGAAGAACGTGTTCCCGGAGCCAAAAAAGTAATTGACGATATGGATCTTGAAGTTCTTGTACTGGATGATGCCATGCAGCACAGAGCCATCAAAGCCGGATTCAATATTCTGATGACCGATTTCAGTGATCCTTTTTTCAAGGATTATCTTCTTCCTGCCGGAGATCTTAGAGAATCAAGAGCCGGATATAAAAGGGCCGACATCATCATGGTCAGCAAATGCCCTGATGAACTGACGGAGGAAACAAAAAGGTATTATATATCAAGAATACGACCTTCTTACGGGCAGAAAGTATTCTTTTCATCCATCGGTTATGACGAAAATGTCTACGGAAAAGATAAAATGCTTCCGGATAATAACCTGAATTATTATGATATTTTACTGATCACCGGAATTGCCAATCCTAAACCGCTTCTGGAACATCTGGCAAAATTCTCAAAAAGGGTGAAACATTTAAAGTTCAGAGATCATCATAATTTCACGGATGATGATATTAAAAAAATCCTTGCCGAGTATAAAAAATTAGGAGAATATAAACTGATATTAACCACAGAGAAAGACTATGTGCGTCTGAAAACTTTTGACTATCTTAGAGAAATTGTTTACTACTGGCCTATCAATGTATTGATTGATAAGAAAGAAGAATTCAATCAAATCATCTTAGATTATGTTAGAAAAAATTAAAGAAACTGCAGATTTTATTAAAAATATTATTCAGGAAACCCCTGATTTTGCAGTGGTGTTAGGATCCGGACTGGGAAAATTACAAAATGAAATAGAACTGATCCATGTTTTAGAGTACAAAGACATTCCTCATTTTCCACAGACTACAGTGGCCGGACATACCGGAAAACTGATTTACGGAATTCTGGAAGGAAAAAAAGTACTGATGATGAGCGGACGTTTCCATTATTATGAAGGACATTCTATGGAAACGGTGACATTCCCCATAAGAGTTTTTCATTTGCTGGGAATTCAAAACCTTATTCTTTCCAATGCCTGTGGTGGTGTAAACCCAGCTTACAATGTTGCAGACATCGTTATTCTGAAAGATCATATCAACATGATGCCTGAGCATCCTTTACGTGGAAAAAATATCGATGAGCTCGGGCCACGTTTTGTGGATATGAGCGAGCCTTACAACAAAAAAATGATTGCCACAGCGGAAAAGGCTGCTGCCAACCACCAGATTAAAATTCATCAGGGAGTTTATGTGGCACTACAAGGACCAACTTTTGAAACCCCGGCCGAATATGGCATGATTAAAGCTATTGGTGGGGATATGGTAGGAATGAGCACCGTTCCCGAAGTTATAGTTGCCAGACATATGGGAATGGATGTTTTCTGTATTTCCGTGATCACGGACCTTGGCGGACCGGATGTCGCTTTTGCCGTTTCCCACGAAGAAGTTCTGAATGCTGCCAATAAAGCAATGCCCAATGTAATTGCCGTTGTCAAAGGCCTGATTAAAAACTATCAGTAAAAATAACCTAATACTGCAACTGAAGACGTAATATTCCCATCCTCTGGAGGGGTAGCAAAAACTCAAAGAATTTTTGACGGGGGTGGTTTTCACACTCTCACTCTCCTATTCCATAGAATCCATCAATATTATAAATTTTTCCTAATTCACCGGAAATCAGTTTCAGATTCCAATTCATTGTTTAGATTTGTACCCATGAAATTGTACGAAATGAAAAAGCTGATATTAATTTTTATGATGGGTATTTTTGGAATAAGTTATTCACAAAAAGCACCTGCTGTCCTTAAAACAGGATTTTCAAAAGAAGCTTTACAGCAGAAGCTGGAAGATGAAAATGGAAAAACCGTTACCATCCAGCAGATTCTGAATCAGCATAAAGGAAAAGTTTTAGTGATTGATTTCTGGGCCGGATGGTGCAGAGACTGTTTAAATGCTCTTCCAAAAGCTAAAGAATTAGAAGAAAATAACAAGAATATTGATTTTGTATTTCTATCATTAGACCGTTCAAAAGAAGGGTTTGAAAAAAGTCTGGAAAGATTTGATATGAAAGACAAAGAAAACTATTGGTTTTCTACAGGCTGGAAGAACGATTTCAATAATTATGTAGATCTAAACTGGATCCCGAGATATATGGTGATTGATCAGAAATCTTCCATTGCAAAATATTATGCAATATCTCCTGAAGACCCTGAACTTCAACAAACCATAGACAAGCTTTTAAAATAATTATTATTTATCTAATCCGAAAAAACATAAAAAAACTCATTGAAAACCAAAAACTTTCAGTGGGTTTCAAATTTTATACCCATAGCACCATGATTACAAGAGAAGCCAAAGAGCAGGATTTAGCAATCCTTTTAGAATTTGAACAGGGAGTTGTTACTGCCGAAAGACCGTTCAACAGCACATTGATTGAAGGAGAGATTCATTATTACGATTTAAAACATCTGATACAATCTCCCGAAGCAACCGTAATTGTTGCCGAAGAAAATAATGAAATCATTGCATCAGGATATGCTCTGATTAAGAAAGCGGCAAAAGATTATTATCAGTTTAAAGAATATGCCTATCTTGGTTTTATGTATGTAAAGCCCGAACACAGGGGAAAAGGAATCAATAAAGTCATTACTGATGAACTCATTTCCTGGTCAAAATCAAGGGGAATCAATGAGGTAAGACTGGACGTATATGCTCAGAATGAATCTGCCATAAAAGCGTATGAAAAGGCAGGTTTTGAACCTCATCTTCTTACCATGAGACTGAAGGCTTAAAGGCAGGAAGCTGGAAGTAGTTTATGCACTAAGAATAGCCTGTGATTTTTTAATTAATTTTCAATAAACAGGTCATCAATTTCTATATCGTCCTCATTAACTTCCAGCCTCCCGCTTCACACTTCCATCATATAAAAAACTTCCCTTCTAAAAAAAATTACCGTCAATAAAGGAATCCATATCTTTGTATATGGATTTTTCTTTGCCTCTTCGTAAAATTATTCATGTGGATATGGATGCATTCTATGCTTCTGTAGAACAGCATGATAATCCTACCTTAAAAGGCAAGCCAATAGCAGTAGGAGGACAGCATCGTGGCGTTGTCGCTGCCGCGAGCTATGAAGCCAGAAAATATGGTGTCCGTTCTGCCATGCCCAGTAAAACAGCCAAAGAAAAATGCCCTCAGCTTATTTTTGTTCCTCCCCGCTTTGCCCGATATAAAGAAATCTCGAAAAAGATCCGGGAAATTTTTTACGAGTATACCGATCTGGTAGAGCCACTTTCTCTGGATGAAGCCTATCTGGATGTCACCGAAAATAAAAAAGGAATGGAATCTGCCAACCTCATCGCCAAAGAAATCCGCCAGAAAATTTTTGAACAGACAGGATTAACAGCTTCTGCAGGAATTTCAGTGAATAAGTTTCTGGCTAAAGTTGCTTCTGACATCAATAAACCTAATGGCCAGAAAACCATTCATCCTGATAAAATGGAACAATTCCTGGAAGAATTGCCCGTAGAAAAATTTTATGGGGTTGGAAAGGTTACGGCTAACAAAATGTTTAGTTTAGGAATTTATAAAGGAAAAGATTTAAAAAAGAGATCACTTGAAGATCTGATAAGGCTTTTTGGAAAATCCGGCCAGCATTATTATAATGTGGTTCGCGGAATCCATACATCCGAAGTGAAACCTCACCGGATTCAGAAAAGTGTAGCCGTAGAAAGAACTTTTTTTGAGGATCTTCTTGATGAACAGCAGATCAATGAAAAGCTGGAGAGCCTGGCTGAAGAAATTCATCAGAGACTACAGAAAAATAATATTCTCGGAAGAACTTTAACATTAAAAATAAAATATAAAGATTTTTCTCTTTTTACAAGAAGCATTACGAAAGAAGATTATTTCTCCTCACCGGAACAATACTACAACACCGGAAGAAAACTCTGGGAGCTTCGCCCTTTTGATAAAGCTGTCCGGCTGCTCGGATTGTCTCTTTCCCACCTGAATACGGAAGAAAAGAAACAGGTTTCCGTTCAACTAAAAATCCCGTTTGAGGAATTTGAAAATGAATAGGTCATATTTTTTTGCTATCTTGTATCAATCAAATCAGCAAATTTATGAACCCAACCATGATTCAGTTTTTTCACTGGTATTCTGAAGGAGACGGAAAGTTGTGGAAAGAAGCCGAAAAACAGGCAAAATATCTGGCAAAACTTGGAATTACTTCTGTATGGTTTCCTCCAGCCTATAAAGGAACAAATGGCGGTTACTCGATTGGTTATGATGCCTATGATCTGTATGATCTCGGAGAATTTGACCAGAAGGGAACTATTCCTACCAAATACGGCACTAAAAACGATTATATAAAAGCTATCAAAGCCTTAAAGAAACAAAATATACAAGTCATTGTAGATATTGTTCTGGGACATAAAGCCGGAGGTGATGAGCTTGAAAAATTTAAAGTCGTAAAAGTAGATGAGGAAAACAGGGAAAAAGTGATTTCCGATGTCATCGAAATAGAATCTTATACGAAATTTACGTTTCCCGGAAGAGGAAAAAAGTATTCTGATTTTGAATGGAACTTCACCTGCTTCAGCGGTGTGGATTATGCCGAGGGTATGGACTCTCATATCTTTAAAATCCAATCCGAATATGGAAATGACTGGGAGGAAATGATTGATGATGAAAAAGGAAATTATGATTACCTGATGTATAATGACATTGAGCACCGGAATCCTTTTGTACGGGAAGAACTCAACCATTGGGCAAAATGGTATTTCGACCAGACAGGTTTTGACGGCGTGAGACTGGATGCTTTAAAGCACATTTCATTTGATTTCTACAAAGAATGGCTCACTCTGCTTCGTTCCAATTCCGGGAAAAATATTTTTGCCGTAGGCGAATACTGGGCTCCGGGATATTTACATTTACTTCAAAAGTATATTGAAGTGACAGAAGGCTGTATGAGCCTTTTTGACAGTTCATTACAGAATAACTTTCATACAGCATCACGGGAAGGCGCTTCGTATGACCTAAGAAGAATTTTTGATGAAACCCTTACCCAGGCAGATCCCCTACATTCAGTAAGTTTGGTAGCCAATCATGATACGCAGCCTTTACAGGATCTTGAAGCTCCTGTAGAGCCATGGTTCAAGCCACTTGCCTATGCTCTTATTTTATTGAGAAAAGACGGTTATCCATGTGTTTTCTATCCGGATCTTTATGGTGCTCATTATACGGATAAAGACAGAGAGGGCAACGATCAGGAAATATTCATGCCTAAAATTGATGGAATTGAAGAATTATTAAAAGCCAGAAAAGAACACGCCTATGGTGATCAGCATGATTATTTTGAGGATGCCAACTGTCTTGGATGGGTTCGTACAGGAGATGACAAACATAGCGGATGTGCAGTCGTTTTAAGTAATAAAGATGCCTACAATAAGCCTATGGAAGTAGGAAAACTTTATGCCGGAAAAAAGTTTAAAGACCTGCTGAAAAGATTCGAAGAAAAAGTAATTATTGATGAAAACGGCTGGGGAGATTTTCCTGCTCCGGCAGGAAATGTAAGTGTCTGGATTCCTGAATAAGATTAATTTATCAGAAACCCCTGTCAAGGTTTCAAACCTTGACAGGGGTCTTTAAGATTTAGCAGTAAATATATCTGCAATTCCAAACATCTATAGCCCATTCACAGCAATACCCTTCTTCGTTGGAAGTACAGCATACTCTGTCCCTGTTGATATCTCCGGCTTTTAAACTCTTTAATTCCAGACGGTTCAGTTTTCTTACTTTGAAGTTTCTGTTTGTTTTCATAATTATTATTTTTATGGTTTAGATAATAAATATACATTAAAAATTACAATTATGAATATATATTCAATACCAATTACTTAATTTAAAACATAATTCATAAAAAAAACAAACATTGAAAAACGATAACCACCCCGTCAAAAATTCTTTGAATTTTCGCCGCCCCACAGGAGGGGAATTTACGTCTTCAATTGAATATCGATTAAGTTGAAAGGTCGTGGTAAGTTGATGTATGGTTACATCTTTTGAAGCTCCAGGATTTCCGGTCTTTCTGAGGTATCAGCAATTTTTCCGGTTCTGGCAAATTCAGCCCAGAGCGCTCTCAGTTTTTTACCATTCTCATGAATACGACTCCATGGAATATCTTTCAGCAATTCGGAAGATTTCCAGGCTGATTCATTTCCGAAAATTAAAGGAAGATCAATACAATGCGGTGCTCCGATATGATTGTCTTTCAGTTTTGAATGAATTCTGAATAGATAGACATTTCCACCGGCATCCGCCAGATTCCGGGCAAACTGTCTTGCCGGATTTCCATAGATCAATGCTGTAGTTTTTTCAACCGTTTTATCCATGATTTTTAAACCTAATCCTTTTCCGAAATATTTATTTAAAGCTTCTGAGGTTTTAAGATAGAATGCCGTTTCATCATTATTTAAACCAATCAGGACATCAAATTTCTGAGCATTTTTTTTCCACATTTCCACAGAATCTTCTTCTTTACACAAAGGAAAATGTCCGTATTGAGTTCCGAAAGGCATCGCAGCTTTCAACCCATATTTTATTACGGAAGGCACACATGCTTTGTACTCATCCATCATTTTTAAAACATCGGTTTCCTCTTTCAGCACTTCTGTTTTTTTCAGAAATTCTGCAGACATTTTTTGTCTTTTATGACGTAATCCCAAGGGAGCACTTTGAATAATCACACGCTGGAATAAGCCTTCCACACCTTCCGAAATCATTAAATGAGCAATAGCATCGCCTCCTGAAGACTGCCCGAGAAGGGTAATATTATTTTGATCGCCCCCCAGATCTGCTATATTGTTTCTGATCCACCTTAATGCTTCGATGATATCCAGCAATCCAAGATTGGCAGGTCTTTTCTCATCTCCCCCTAAAAAACCAAATAATCCCAGACGATATGAAACACTCACAACGATAATATGCTGTTCTTTTACCCATTCGGCAGGATCGGCTGTAGCCAGATCTCCACAGCCTATTTCATGAGAGCCTCCATGGATCCAGACCACCACAGGAAGTTTTTCATTTTCAGATATAATTTGTGGCCGGGTTATGGAAAGATACTGGGTAGATTCATCTGCTTCAAAACTTTCAACAGGTGTCGCTCCGATCATTTTTTCTACAAGCGGACTTAAAGCCTGCGGGCACACCGGAGTTTTTTCCGGAGAAATAATGTTTGAAGATAAAGAGGCTTCTATGGCGACTGGTTTTTTAAATCTTTCAGAATGGGCGTATCGGATACTTTTAAGCCTTATAACTCCTTGTTCTTTTAGAGCTGTAATTCTCCCGAATCTGGTATTAAAAACAGTAGTGTCTTGGTGATTTGGTGTCATCTTAAAACTGTGAAAACTTTTCTCTTTAAATTTAATTATTTAAACACAAATTTCACAAATGAGTACACAAATATTCACTAATAATTATGGTGTCATTGGTGAAAAGATTAGCGTTATTCGTGTTAAAAATAATTTAACCACTAATTCCACAAATGCAGGCACAAATATTCACAAACCATTATTGTGTAATTCGTAAAAAATTTAGTGTTATTCGTGTTAAAAAACTAGTTCAGGGTTTTATATTCGCTGGGTGAAATTCCTACTTTGGTTTTGAACAGCCTTGTAAAATGCTGTGGATATTTAAAGCCCAGATCATAAGAAATTTCGCTTATTGTTTTTCCCTGATCCAGAATCTGTTCTTTAGCTATATCAATCAGTTTATTGTGGATAAACTCCTGAGCTGAGATTCCCAGTTCTTTTTTGATCAGATCTCCGAAATAATTGGCAGAAAGATTTAGCTTTTCCGCAAAATAGTTCACCATAGGAAAACCTATATTCTTCGGATTTTCAGATTTTAAATAATCATCCACCAGATTTTCAAATTTACCTATGACACCCTGATTGATATGATCTCTTGTAATGAATTGCCGGTCGTAAAAACGCATACAGTAGTTCAGAAAGAGTTCAATATTATTAACAATTAAAGATTTACTATGTTTATCAATAGCCTGTTCCAGCTCCAGTTTAATATTTTTAAAGCAATCCAGCACCACTTCTCTTTCTTTTTCTGAAAGATGAAGCGCTTCATGTACATCATAAGAGAAGAAGGAATAGTCTTTCATATTCTTCCCTAAGTTGGTTCCTTTAATTAAATCAGGATGAAAAATAAGGGCAAAACCTGCAGGCTGGATAAATCTGTCATTATTATAAATTCCATACGTCTGTCCGGGAGCAATAAAAACTAAAGTTCCTTCCTGATAATCGTAGCTGTGTTTCCCATACTGCATATCTCCGCACATTACATCTTTCAGAAAAACGGTATAAAACCCGAATTTTCTTTGGTGCTGGCAGATAGGATCAGATTTGGAAAAATCAATAATACTCACCAGCGGATGCAGGGTTTCATGATTGGCCATTTTATTGTATTCCGAAACACTGTTGTAGATTTCAACCTTCTGATTTTCCATGAAGTACATTTTTATTACTATTCAAAATTACCACTTTCATTTGTAACTGAAATGGTGTCTGTAAAATTGGTAAGTAATTCGGTAATCTGTATAAGTTTTGTTTACAGGAAAGTTTCGACTTTTGTATCGTTATAGAAACTTTTAATACGGACATTCCTCAAAAAGGGAAAAGCTTTTCCGGATTAGTTCTCTTAAGGAACAGCATAGGTTCATATTGAATATCATAATTTATAACCCTAAATAAACTAAATATAAAAATGAGTACAATAACAGTAAAAGCTTATGGTGCAGAGTCTACCACAGCAGATCTGAAAGAAATGAATATTGAAAGAAGAGAAGTCACCTCAAAAGATGTAGAGATTGAAATCCTATACTGCGGGGTATGCCACTCTGACCTTCATACAGCCAGAAATGACTGGGGCGGATCTTTATATCCTGTAGTTCCGGGACATGAAATTGTTGGAAGAATTACCAAAGTAGGAAGTGAGGTTTCCAAATTTAAAGCAGGAGATCTGGCGGCAGTAGGATGCATGGTGGATTCATGCGGACATTGCGACAGTTGTCAGCACGATCTGGAGCAATATTGCCAGAATGGATTTACAGGGACTTATAACGGAAAAGATAAGCACCTTGGAGGTCATACTTTTGGAGGATATTCTCAAAAAGTAGTTGTTGATGAACATTTTGTTTTAAGTGTTCCTGAAAATTTAGATCTGGCAGCAGTAGCACCCCTTCTGTGCGCAGGAATTACCACATGGTCACCGTTAAGACACTGGAACGCTGGTCCGGGTTCAAAAGTAGCCGTTGTAGGATTAGGCGGTTTAGGTCATATGGCTATCAAACTAGCAAAAGGACTGGGAGCAGAAGTTACTTTATTCTCAAGAACTCCGGGAAAAACGGATGATGCGAAACAGCTTGGAGCAGATCACGTAGTAATCTCTACGGATGATTCTCAAATGGATGCTGTAAAAGGTAAATTCGACCTTATCATTGATACGGTACCTTACGAACACGATATCAATCCTTATATGCAGACTCTTTCTCTGAACGGAACTCTGGTTCTCGTAGGATTCGTAGGTGAATTCCAGGAAACGCAGGTAAGTACAAGACCTATGATCTTCCAACGTCGTTCTGTAGCAGGATCTTTAATCGGAGGTATTGCAGAAACCCAGGAACTGTTAGATTTCTGTGGAAAACATAATATTGTATCTGATATTGAACTGATTAAAATGCAGGATATCAACAACGCATATGAAAGAATGCTTAAAAGCGATGTAAAATACCGTTTCGTTATTGATATGCAGTCTTTATAATTCTTCTATAAAATAGTAACAGAAACAGGTTCTTCAGATCGAAGAGCCTGCTTTATTTTTTCAGATTTTGGCTAAAAGCATTCTGATCCTGATTCGTTATATATCTGTTTCCTTCAGTACATTTATTATCATTTCTTTCCATATCCTGAAAAGCCCATGCTGCCATGGCATCAATCACTGGAGCCAGTTCATTCCCTGCTTCACTCAGTTTATAGGTCACATGAGGTGGCACTACAGGTTTTGCTGTTCTGATAATGAGTCCGTCTGTTTCAAGCTGTTTCAAATGCTGGATAAGCATTTTTTCTGTTACGGCAGGAATTGCTTTTTTCAATTCGCTGTATCTTTTTTCTCCTGTGGAAAGATTGAACAGGATAATCGGTTTCCAGAATCCTCCAATTCTTTCCATAACGTACATTACAGGACAATCCTGCACTGTTTTTTTATTCTCCTGAATGGTTGAACTTTCTTTAATCGCTGTCATATCTACATACTTTAGGGTAAGTACTTGTATAAAAGTAAGTACAAATATAACTTTGTTCTCAGAAATAAAAAATATTTACATATGAAAATTATAATCACAGGATCACTAGGAAATGTAGCTAAACCATTAGCACAAAAATTAATTGCCGACGGGCACAATATTACCATAGTAAGCAGCAGCGATGCCAGAAAACAGGATATTGAATCTCTGGGTGCAACTCCGGCCATTGGGTCTATCACAGACGTTGATTTTTTAACACAAACATTTGATGGAGCGGATGCAGTTTTTGTGATGACCCCTCCAGCGATCAGCCCGGATAAAATTGTGGAAAACACGACCAATGCAGGAAAAAATTATGCTGAAGCTTTGAAAAATACGAATGTAAAAAGAGCTGTCATGTTAAGCAGTGTAGGTGCAGAATCTCCGGTAGAAAACGGTCCTATTGCGGGTCTTCACAATATTGAAAAAATATATAATGACGTAGAAGACACTTCTTTTACTTTTTTAAGAGCCGGATATTTTTACAATAATTTTTTCAATGATATTCCTTTAATTCAAAATGCAGGAATCATTGGAGGAAATTATCCTGCAGATATTGAAGTACCTGTAGTACATCCCAATGATATAGCCAACGCTGCCGCTGAAGAATTGGTAAAAGATGAAAAAGCTAACAACATCAGATATATTGTAAGTGATGTAAGAAAAGCTTCTGACTTTGCAAAGGTTCTGGGAACATCTGTTAATAAACCTGAACTTCCATGGGTAGAATTCTCTGATGAAGATTCTTTAAACGGAATGCTTCAGGCGGGATTACCTGAAGATATGGCTAATTTGTATGTTGAAATGGGAAGAGGAATAAGAACCGGTGTTGTACAGAAAGATTTTATTGATCATGGTTCCCCGATTACAGGAAGTGTTAAATTAGAAGATTTTGCAAAGGAGTTTGCTTCTCAATTTTAATTTCTTTTGTCTTGAAACAAAAGTTCAGGACTGGAATTAAAATGCTGGCTATAAGTAAATTCGGCGCACCTTTGGTGCGCCGAATTTATTTTATAATATCTTTAAATCAATACTATTTTTTGTTTTTTAAAGTTCTTTTTAAAACTTTCAGTTTTCCATCAATAGGCTGATCAATTTTTAATCCTAAAACCTCAGCTACCAATGGATAAACATTGATGTTCGCAAATTCGCTGATCACCATATTGCTTTTAAATTCCGGTCCCCAGGCAAAGAAAACCGCTTTCATTTCCGGTACAACTTTAGGGTTATAGCCGTGTTTTCCAACAGATGTTTTCTTACCTTTTTCCAGAAATATTTTTGGGGCTTTAGGAATCAGAAGAATCTGTCCTATTCTGTTGTACTGGTCATCTCTTGTTGCAAAGTGAAGGTATCTGGGAAGTTTTTTATCAAGATATACTTCGTAATCATCCGTTTTATTAGCCTTCAGTTCTTTGTAAACTGCTTTTACCTCATCCGGATTTTTAACATAAATTCTCAACAAAGTCTGGGAATTATAAAAATCAAATCTGTTTTTATCAAAAAGAAGAGCAGGAATTTCCAAAGGTGTACCGCCGTCTACTTTAATCATCCCGTGATCGGAAACAAAAACAAAGTTGACATTTTTCAATCCTAATCCATTTACTTTCTGAACAAGATCACCAATAGCCTGATCTATCAGATGAACAGCTGTTTCCGTTTCTTTCGCATCAGGACCAAAATGATGCCCGCTCCCATCTACTTCCGGGAAGTACAATGAAATAAAATGAGGTCTTTTATCTTCAGGCAGTTTCAGCCAGTTTACCACTTTTTCTACCTTTTCGGAAGGCATGAACTTTTCGTGATATGGATAATAATAAGTGGGTCTCATCCCTCCTGCATCGCTGGCAGATCCTACCCACATTAAAGAGGCCGACACCATTCCCTGTTTTTCAGCAAGCCCCCAAAGCGGAGTTCCTCCATACCAGCTTCCGTCCTCAGCATTTTTCTTATTGCTCATCGCATATCCTTCTTTTCTCTTATAATCATAGAAAAAATTATCAATCAGGCCATGATGGGAAGGATAAAGCCCTGTGATAAGACTCCAGTGGTTGGGGAAAGTAATACTTGGATAGCTTGGAATCATTGCTTCAGCCTTTACACCGCCATTAGCCAGTTTTAAAAGATTTTCAGCATTATATTTCTTAGCATAATCATAACGGAAACCATCCGTTGATATCATAATCACATAAGGTTTCGACTGTGCTTCAGTACTGTTTTGTCTTTCTGGTATTACAACCTGGGCAGTATCAATATTGGCCTGCTGGGCAAAAGCCGTAAAGGAAATGAGCAGCAGTAAAAAATGGATTCCTCGCTTCATTATTTTAAAAATTTTCGGCAAAGTTACATCCTATCCTTCTCCCTGAAAAGTTTAAGAGATTAAAAGTATATTAAAACCTCTTATTTTGTTTGAATCAAAATTAATCGCTGTTAAATAGACCTTTTCATTTCAAATTGTGACAGCCAGTTGTTCAGTCCTATTTTTTCGCTAAGAAACTTATCTGTACTTTCTGAAGAATCATCCACATTGTTTAACGCTATCGCCTGCCCGTTATTTTTTTCTCTGATAGCATTAAAGAGCTTTGTACCAATTCCCTTATTTCTGTAATTCTTATCTACAGCAAACTGATATACTTTTTTCGATGCAGGACCATAAACAATATATCCGACGAGCTTTTCCCTTTCATAAGCACCTAAAGTCACATAATTTTCAGGCATAGGTTCCAATACGAAAACTGATCCCTGCCATGAAGGTTCAATATCCCAGAATGAACATAACAAATCCCATTGAAATTCTTTCAAATCCTTAATAGAAACCTCAGCATTTTCTTTTCCCTGCTGAATACTTCCGTTGAAGCAAAGTAATCTTCGTACAATCGTAAACCCGAGATTTTCATAGGCTCTGATGGCAGGCTGATTTCCTTCAATCACTTCAAGCAGTAAGGTATTGGCATTTCTATCCTTTAAAACAGGAATAATAAAATCATACATTTTTCTCACCAAGCCTTTGCCTCTGCTTTCCGGAACTACTCCTGTACCGCCATTGTAAATAATTTTCTCCCCGTTTTCAATTTTTTCAGACTGAAGAATAAAGCCAACCAGTTTCCCCTCTTCAAATGCTCCGGCAGACAAACTCAGATCTAATTTTTCTGCTGCAATTTTTGAAACAAGCACTTCTTTCGTCAGGTGAAAAGGAACAACATAATCAGAAAATGAGTAATTGAATACGGATAAAAGCTCATCTATTGTGATATCAGCTAAGGTTTTGAATTCCATGGGATCATAAAAATTATAAGGTCAAAAAATTTTCCTTTATTAAGAATCAGGATACATACAAATATATAAATTTTAAAGCAATCTCCCTGAAATTGGGACTTTAAGAAAAAATGATACCCCTGAAAAATCAGAGGTATCTGTTAAAAAAATATTGAGGTGTGTTTTTTCTGAAAAATTATTCTTTGATCAGTTTTTCATAAGATGTACTTCCGTCTTTAAGCTGAATTTCAAGATAGTAACTTCCTGATTTTAGATTTTCAATACTGATGCTTTCTCCATCCGGTTTTACTGACAATACTTTTCTGCCTGTTGCTTCGTAGATATCAACGGATTTTATTTTGTCAGAATTTTTGAAATTAACGGTTGATTTTGCCGGATTAGGATATAGATTTACCTTTTTGCTATCAGCTGTAATTTCATTGGTGGATAAAGTGGCAGCTGTCATCGTCAATGTTGCATATCCTCTTCCTGCATCATGATATCCTAAAGAAGTTCCTCCACTTTTACGGGCATAGAAAATATTGATAGTTCCCGCAGCATTGGCAATGGCAAAATCTCCTGTTCCACCTGTAAGTGACCTTGTTGCTACTACAGTTCTTGTAGATCCGGATACGGTGTTCGAAGTTTCTGTCCAGTCCTGAGATGCATCGGCCGAAGGTGCATTAGGAACATTACTGAACGAATAGTCTCTATTGGCAGAAGAGTTATAAATAAATCCGTCTGATCCAGCAGCCATGCCGGTAGTTCCAAAACCTATTCCCATCATAGAGTTGCTGTCACCTGTTACCGTAATCGTTACTCCTGAAGGAGTTGTATCTAATTTCACCGTCATGGAAGTTGCCGGTAAGTTTACCGTTCCTGACGAAAACTGTGCCAATGCGAAATTAGCAAGAAGTACGCTTAGCGCTAGTAGAGTTTTTTTCATATCAATTTTTTAAAAGATTAATAATTTCCTTGTTATTGGTTTGTAATGCATATTCGAAAGGGGTCATTCCCATTGAATCTTTCTTTGTTTTATCTGCTTTATATTTCAGCAGCTGTTCTACCAGATCTTTATTTCCGGATTTTACAGCCCAGAATAAAGGGGTGTATCCTGTTTCATCTGCAATATTGGGATCTGCTTTTTTCTTAAGCAGATGTTCTACAAGGTCTTTGTTGTATTTAATCGCAAGACCTGCCAATGCCGTTCCTTCACGGCTTTTGTAATTGATATCTTTTACATTTTCAATCAGAAAATCGGCAACGTCTGTATTTCCTCTGTAACAGGCCAGAATAAGGGGTGAAAATCCGTGTTCATTGGTATGATTAATCACATCCGGATTTTGCTTCATCAACTCCTGTACTTCAGTTACAGTCCCATTTCTTGCAATATCAAATATTGATTTCGCTTTTTCCTGAGCAGATACTAATGAACTCAGGAACAGTCCTAATATTAAGATGAAATGTCTCATTGTTTTATCATTACATAGTTGTATTCAATATTGACATTTTCAGCCACTTTCTTGGTTACCATTTTCGGAATGGTCACTTTATAATCTACTGGCCTGGCTACAAATCCACCCTGCATATAGATTTTGCCGTCTTTTGCGTATAATGTGGCAGAAGAAATAACAGCCTTGTCTACCCCATGGAAGTTTAGCGTTCCCTGAACGGTATATTTCTGAGGACTTGTGGTAAGCTTTGTTTTATCAAAGTTGACAATTTTCCCTTTGAAAGTGGTTTTCGGATATTTTGCAGATTCAGCGTAGCTTTCATTGAAATGCTCTTCCATTAATTTTGTTTTAAAATGAAAGTTTTTAACGGTTGAAACAGATGCCATTTCACCGTTATCTGCATTCAGAATCACAATATTATTATCATCCTGGGCAAAGATATCGTCAAACAGAGGTACTGATGCTTCAAAAGTTACTTTTCCTGTTTTGGAGCTATATTTCTGTGCCGAAGCGTACCCCGCAGAGAGAAGTAATACGCTTAATAATGCTAATTTTTTCATAATCATTTATTTTAATTTTCATTTAATCCGTCAGCTTTCCATTTGATGAAAATATTGATCTGAGCGGCAGATAATGATCCTCCCTGAGGCATTTTCCCGGGATCGCCATTAGGTCTTTGGATACGGTCCAGAATTCCGTCTATATTATTCTTTACCTGATCATAAGTAACGAGAGGTTTAAAACTTCCCGCAGAATGACAGCCTGTACAGCTGTTATCCATAATGGGTTTTACATCTGCTGTATATTTTACAGATGCCGTTATCGGTGTGTTATCAGAAATCTCTTCATACGTTCTGCTGTCACAAGCCGTCAGTATGATTGCTGACGACAATATCAATAAGGATGTTAGCTTTTTCATATTAAAAAACTCTATAAAGATTAAACCCAAAGAAAATATGTCCCTTTCCCCATGCTCCTGTGGCATTGGTAAGATATCCGATATCAGAATTAATCTGGGAGTTTGTCAGTAAAAGCTGGAACACATGTCCTCCGGTTTCTATATCTACGCCCAACGATAAAGGGTTTTTATAAAAACTGTGATCGTCAAAATTCACAAAGTATTCTGCATTCACAGAAACTCGTTTTGAAATTTTATAGCGTCCTCCCAAACCTGCCATAAACTGGTTTTTGTTTTCAATGGTAGGTTCATAAAGGTTTTTATGAACAAATGAAGGTGTAAGCTGTACTGAAAGCTTATCACTGAATCTTCTTGAGATCAATGCCTGGGTAAGATAAGAAAGCCTGTCACTGAATGTAAGGTGAGGATATGTGTCCTTATCCAGTTCAGTATTGGCTCCCATTACGTTATACCCCACAATATCCACCGGGAAGTTTTCACTTTGTTTTATCAATCTGTATTTCACTGCTCCTTCAAATGTTTTCATATTAGTTTCTCTGGAAAGGCTTACAGATACTGCGTCTGAAATACCATAGATAACACCTAATTTGGTGGAAGCATGATCAAGACCGAAAAAGTCTTTAAATCCAGCGCTTATATCACCAAATCTATGGGCAACGATAATGTACCATTCTTTTTTGGCTGCAAGTTTTGTAGATTGTCCTGTTACAATCTGAAGGGCTTTGAAAGCAGGTTGTGAGGTTTCTGTATTGGTTTTAACCGTGTCAATATCTTTCAGCAGGTCTTCCTGTGCAAAGACAAGACCTGAAGAAAACATTGACAAAAATAAGAGAGTTTTTGTCATATACAATTTGAATTAAATTATGATATGACAAACTTATTGAGTTCTCAATTCAAAAATAGGTGATAAAAGTCACCAGTCAAATTGTTTTTATCAATAATAGAAATAAACTTTTCAAACAATTAAAATTAGACCGTTCTAACATTTTCATTTACAGGAACTTTTATTCCTTCTTTAGTCTGAACAATTTCACCTTCGCTTTCAATTTTTTTCAGAACTCTGCTCACAACTTCTCTGGAAGTCCCCAAACTGTTGGCAATTTCACGATGGGTGATCTTAATAGGATTGTTTCCCTTGGACGAAATCTGTTGTTTGATATAATTGAGAACCCTTTTATCCAGTTTATGGAAAACAGCATCATTCACCATATTCATAACTTCTGAAAATCTCCGGTCATATTCATGGTAAAAGAGCTTATTGATTTCCGGAAACCTTATAAGCCATTCGTGCATGACAGAAACGGGAATAAGAATCGCTTCCGAATCTTCTTCTGCGATGGCATATACCCTGCTGATATAATCTGTCAGAATGGATGAAAAGGTCATGAGACAGCTATCTTTCGGTTTGATGTAATAGTAGATCAGTTCTCTTCCATCATTAAGGGTAAAGACTTTGATAGAGCCTTTTATGAGGAAAGGAACAAATTTATTCTTCTGCCCTTCTCTTATGATCTCTGTTTTTGCTTTTATATCAACAGCAACAGCATGTTTTTCAAGCTCCGATAAAAATTCGGCACCCAAAAAGCCAAATTTACTTACAGCGAACGAGTTATCAATCATATCTTATATTTTCTGCTTTTTCTTAAACAAAGATATAAAATTGATATATGCTTACTACATATTTTCACCTCATTAAAGAAAATTAACAATTAGACAAATCCAATATGAATTTCAGTGATGTTTATAATTCAATAAAAAACCACAGTCATGAACTGTGGCATTTTCATTTTGCTGTAAAAAGATATCTATGAATATAAAAGTATATTTTAAAATCTGTATTTCACATTGAATCCGTAAAAGAAATAGGCTTTTCCAGGTCCCGGATTGAGATCTGTAGGAACTATGTAGTTACTTCCTTTATCTGAATCGCTGATATTATTTCCTAAGAATAAAAATGTATAATTAATCTGGCTGGTAAGATTATTACCCATCACATACAGGTCCAGATCCAGTTTATTGAATGATTTTTTAAACCCTAATTTTGAATTAAGCAATCCGAAACCTTTTACCAGATTCGAATTGTTAAAATCAGAATAAACATTTCCAAGATAATTATATGTATTCACCAGATAAAATCCCGGTTTGGTAAAGATATCCAATCCTACAGCGTACTTATTTCTTGGTACTCCTACTACTGTCTTATGGTCGTACACCATTAGTTTCCCTACAGTCTTCCCTGTAACAGGGTCTTGATATTTGGGATCATAGATTGAAAAATCTTTATATTTTGTATCGTAATAAGAAAGATTTACAAAAGGAACAATTCTCTCAATAAATGAGTTCTCTGTTCTGTACTGATATCCTATACTCAACTCAAGGCCTGTATTTTTCTGACTTCCGGTATTAGCCCAGTACGTTTGCCCACTTGTATTACCTGGTAAAAGGAGCTGTGCAAGTTTATCGGAATAGTCGATTCTGAATGCTGAAATGCGGTAATCCAGTTTTGTATTCAGTAAAAGGCCATGTACACTGAAGTCAAACATTTTTGCACGCTCAGGCTTTAAATCATCATTTACAGTGTTGGTAGCAGTTATGAACGAAGAAGCTGCGGTAGGAGTATTATATCCTTCACTATAGCTTAGATTAAAGATCTGGTGTTTCCATTCTTTCTGTAATGCAAAATGAGGCGTATAAGCCATGTCATACTTTTTATTAAAAGACTGATCTTTGTGTCCGGGAACTAAATCTGGTAAGGCATAAAGATCCTTCCTGTCATAATTGGTTCTGTTGGCACTAAGTCCAGCGAGCAAAGTAAGCCCCCAGGGCTTATATGTCAGATAATCGATCACAAAATAGGTGGATTGATTATTATTATATTTAAAATAAGATGCTTCGGACATTCCTGTTGTCTGCAGTGGATTTGTTTCTGAGCCTGTAAAACGATAACTTGAAGTAGTGGAAACAGAATTTTGTATTTCTACGCCAAAGTCCAGCTTATTTTCAAAATCTTTAAACCCGTTCTTTAATGTAAAAGTGGAACGCAGCCCTACATTCGGGGAACTCGTCACTCCGTATGCTCCGGCAGAAACACTTTCTGTATTTGCGTTATAATAAAACAGAGTGGTATAGTTTTTTAAATTTGAAGTAAGGCTTACAGTATTACTCAATCCTACTCTTGTTGATTTTATTTTTGTTCCGGCATTTTTTCTGATATAAGCAACATTTCCGTTATCGATTCCGGCATAGTAATCATCGTATGAGATCTGTCCTGAAGTGTGTTCGTACGAATAAGCCTGACTTGCAAGGAAACTTAACTGATCTTTTTTGCTTAATTTCACTGTACCATTGACATTGAAAAAGTTTTTTAATCCACCTCCATTGGGTCTGTAACCGTCAGTTTCAAGATGTCCATATGCAGCATTTACGGAGTAGTTTTCATCTGCAGCATTCAGCTGTGTTCTGGACTGAAAGGTTTTAAAAGCGCCCAACATTACATCTTCCGAAACTGAAATTCCTTTTGTAAAATCCGGTCTTGTATAAAAACGGACCGCTCCGCCTGTTCCACCTCCATACATGGTGGCTGCCGGACCTTTAATAACTTCTACATTATTCACAAAAGCAAAATCCATATCATCCAGAACAGTGATTCCTTCTGCTGTAGTTAACGGTATATTATTCCAGTATGCTTTCACTCCCCAGTTGTTGAATTTCTGATCATTTCCATATCCCCGGACAACAAGTCTCTGGCCACCAAAGTTGGTTCTTTTATCTACCTGCAGTCCTGCCATAGTGGATAAAGTCTGATCTATTGCTGCCGGATTATTTCTGCTAAGGTCTTCTTCGGAAAGAGTTTCTACTGACTGTCCATGTCTTTTAAATTCCGCACGTTCCTGTTTTATTTTTTTTCTTCCCAGGATATTCACTTCGTCAATTGTCCCCTCCTGATTTTGCTGAGCATGCGCTATAATGCAGCCTAACGCCGCTGCCATGCATATATATTTTTTCATTATTCAAAATTTGTGTTACCATTAATATACTATTTATATCTGTTTTGATGGATACACATTTCAGGAGGAGGAGGAATAATGGATATATAGGATGTATTTGCTGATGGAAAATTATAGTCCGGGAGTATTCTGAAATCTGAATGATCCGAAACATCATCTTCTTTACTAGAAATAACCGCTAAAAAAAGAGAGGTTTTACATTCATTTTTATGATGCAGAGGGAAGTTAATATGCTTGTGCATATCTATATTTTGTACAGCCAGCATTTTTGACAGATCAATCAGGGAATTGATGATTATATCTTTTTTATCCCTATAACAGAAGAATTTTTTTTCTCCATTAATGATCCGTATTTGGATGATGTCATAAGAATATCCGTTAAGAATAAATTCCTTCTTTTCTTTCCACTGCACATTTGCAATATCTGCTTCTGTAAAGCACACGGTTTCTGAATCCTTGAATTTATTCCTGGTAATATTATATTGTGTTTTCTTATACAATTCTTTTTTCAGAAAAGTCATACCGGAATATATCATATTATTGAACAATACGATAACAGAAAGGCACAATACAATAGAAAATATTTTTTTGTACAAAGAATTGGATATTAAGGAGCAGATTCACCGGAAAAATCAACTGCAATAAATTTTGAAATGTTTATTCTGTGCAGCGTTTGGGAACCTTGTACATTGTATTCTATCCAATTGTCTTTTGGATTTTTTTTGGGGGAAACAGGAATTTCATCAGATTTTCCTGCCGGCACCTGATCAGCCATTTTGGTTTCATCTTCGTTTTTATACTGAAGATTGCCTCTTACTATAATTGTATTTCCGGCATTATCCTGACTAAACGGAATAGTATTTCCTTCTGCTCTCAGCGTTTTTACCGTAACTATACTGTTATTATTTTTCTTAAATTTAACGGTATACATGATTCCCTTTACTCCCGATCTTCCTCCTGTCCATTCTGTTTTTTCAGCAGAGATGACTGATATTGCCTTATCCTGATATAAAGAGGATACCGGCATCCCGCAGGAAGCCAGCATCCAAAACACAGTTAAAAATAATTGATTATTCATTTTTTAGTCATTATCACCTCCTTTAGGTCCCAATACAAGGAAGTTACCACTATATACAATTTCACCTTTATATTCGGCTTTCAGTATATAATTTCCAGATAACATTTTTTGTCCGAACTCTTCATCAGATTTTACGTTTTTCTTACTATACACAAGCCTTCCCGATGCATCCACAATACTTATATCCACGCTGTTATATTTAGCTGTATCAAATCTCAGATGGGAAATCCCTTTTGAAGGATTCGGATATATAATATTCATATTCTTTTTAAATTTGGTCTCTGTGGTTGACAATGGAGTCAGCGTATTCTGTGTTGTCCAGGCTCCTCTTCCATAAGTAGAAACCAATACTGTTTTGGTAGCAGGTCTGTAATCCAGATTAGTAATTCTCACATTCCCTATATTTCCAGTTACTGAAGACCATTCAGGAGTTAAATCAAGGAAATTAGTAGTTCCCCAAACTCCCATTTCTGTTCCTATTAATACTTCATTGGGATCGTCTGGATTTCTGAGGACTGTTCTTACCGGCATATCAGGAAGGTCTCCTTCTTTGTTCTGCCAGGTTGTTCCTCCATCTGTAGAATAGAAAACGCTGGTGAGGTTATAATTGGAAAGTGTTACCATAATCTCATTTTCATTTGCTCCAAACTCGATATCAGAAATAGTTCCTGCTATTGGTGATGTTAACAGAGTTGCTGTATATGCTGTGGTATTTGCATTTGCTATTTTAAAGATTCTCCCAAGATTGGTTCCTACAAAAAGTGTGGTGGAAGCAGTTGTATAAGGGGATACTTTCATCCACGATATCTGCTCTCCGGACTGTGCTGTTCCTACAGTAACCACATCATTAGTGAATGATGTAGCAGTAGCAGAAAGTCCGCTTGTTCTGAAAAGCGTGAGCCCTGAACGGTAAGAATAGAAGACATCATTGATTCTATCTAATGCTATTTCATTGACAAAATGTCCTAAATTTGCATTGGTATCGGCTATAAGACTCTGCGCATTGTTCGTCAATAAATAGTGATTGTTATAAGTATAGCTTGATATTTCATAAGTATCCAGATCATCATATTCTGTGTACATGCCATCTCCCCCTGTAGCAGGCCACTTGGAAAGAAAGTTATTGGCTTGTGGAACACCATAAAGCCACCATGAACCATTATCCTGAGCCCCCGCCAGTAATTCTTCGTTAGCAGGTACTTTTGTAGGATTGAGCATAGCTGTGTAGAACTGAGTTACATTATACCTGGTATTTCTTGCAACAAAGCCATCTACAGTCCCGATATTGGTTTTATTGGAAGCATAATACACTCCTCCATCATTTCCAAAAAGCATTTGCCCGGTTGCGTAATTATTATAAGGACTGAATATGATTGCATGCTGATCCGCATGTACCTCTGAAACCTGTAAAGCGGCCATATTGTTATTATTGGACCATTTTGAAATCTGACTCCATGTACCTCCTCCGTTGGTAGATTTATACAGATCAACACCTCCGATATACACTGTATTGTCATCTTGAGGATCTGCTGCAATCACAAGATCATAAAAAGATTGTCCCCGGGTGAAATCATTAGCAGGAATACTCGTGTCTGTAGGCGCAGGTAATGTCAAAACAGGCGCTGTATCATTGGTAGCCTGCCATGTTACTCCTCCGTCAGCAGAACGTGCAATTCTGATTGGTTCTGCAGTAGTAGAGCTTCCCTGCATAAAAGCATACACTTTATTAGCATTTGTTTTGGAAAGACAAAAATTGACTCTTGCTCCTGCATTTCCAACATTATACACCTGATTAAAAGTATTTCCGTCAGCAGATTTAAAAATTCTTCCTCCTGAATCTATAGTGGAATATATTGAAGATCTGGTGGAGACCCAAACCGAATTATCAGCTCCGATTTCTATTTGCTGAATAGAATATCCTATTGTACTGGTTGAATTTGTTGTTGTATTCTGTGCTAATAAACTGGTGTTCTTTACAAATGTAGCACCTCCGTCTGTAGATTTGTACAATCCCGCCTGATTTAATCCCTGAAATGTACCACTAGAATAATTACCGCTTACTCCAGCATAAACCTCTGAAACTCCAGCATTATTTCTAACTTTAATATCATTAATATAAAAGTTTCCATTTCCTATTCCATTCGAATAGGTTACCGGTATTGTAAATATCTGTGTCCAGGTAGTGCCTCCATCCGTTGATTTCCAAATTCCGGATCCTTTGGCATCACCCGTTTCACATTCCCCTGTACCAACATAAAATACCTGTGGATTGTTTGGGTCGTAAGTAATGCATGAAACCGAAGTATTGGCCCAGAACGTACTGAGCGGCTGCCATTCATTTGTACTTACAGAAGGATCCTGATTAACCCAAAGTCCACCGGAAATTCCACCTGCAAAGACTCTTTTGCCGGTAGTATCATTAGGGTCATACATAATTGCCCTTGTTCGCCCTCCTACATCATATGGTCCTCTTTCAATCCAGGGTTCATTAATAATTTTTCCAGTGGAAGAATGATGATTACTGGAAATAAATGACATAGGTTTTTCAGAACGATATTTACCCGACAGGATATCATGATTTATTTTTACCAGTTTCCCAAAATAAGTCCTTCCTGTAACTGGATCCATTGTTCTTTTGTAATCTTCCTCATAATATTCATTGGGAGGTATTCCAGCTGCCCTAGCAGCTTTATGTTGCTGTTTAAGTTTCTTATCGTACTGGGCATACAATTTCTGTAAATGTTTTTGATTATTGTTGAGCGTATTTTGCTGTGCATTAGTAAAAGTGCAGAATAATACCGCTGCGATAGGATAGATTTTCAGTTTCATTTGTTTTTTTTCAAATATATTAAAAATAAATATTAAATATTCAATAAAAAACAAAATACATTACAGATATACATATAAAAACAACACAAATATATCAAATACCTAATTGAGCGTTTTTTGTTTTTTAATTAAAATGCTTATTTTTTTTTAATTAAAAAACAAAAAGCCCCGGATAAATCCGGGGCAATTATATGATTACAAAAGAAATCTTACGCTTGAACGTTGTTTCCTCCTAATACGAAAGGCTCAACTTCTTTGATTTCTCCGAACTGCTGCTCGTAGTTAGCGATGTTCTGTTGAAGAGCATTTAATACTCTTTTAGCGTGAAGTGGAGCAAGAATTACTCTTGATCTTACTTTAGCCTGCTGAACACCTGGCATCAACTGAATAAAGTCTACTACAAATTCAGATGGGGAGTGGTTTACCAATGCAAGGTTAGCATAGATACCAGCCGCTACCATTTCGTTTAATTCGATGTTGATGTTTCCGTCTTGTGGATTTTGATTGTTGTCCATTGTTATAAATTATGTTTTTAAAATTCGAAATTTGAGATTGTGAAAATATAAAAATAATTTCAAATCCCAAATTTCAAATCATTAATTTTAGTTAAGGTCTTCGAATTCTTTCTTAGAACCAACAATAACGTTCTGATATTCTTTAAGACCTGTACCTGCAGGGATTCTGTGACCTACAATTACATTTTCTTTAAGACCGTTAAGATCGTCTATCTTACCAGCAACTGCTGCTTCGTTAAGAACTTTAGTTGTTTCCTGGAATGATGCTGCCGACATGAATGACTTAGTCTGAAGGGCTGCTCTTGTAATACCTTGCAGTACCGGAGTTGCCGTAGCAGGAAGAGCTTCTCTTACTTCTACCAATGCTAAATCTTCACGCTTCAACTTAGAGTTTTCGTCTCTTAATTCTCTTGCAGTAATCATCTGACCTGGCTTGAATTCTTTAGAATCACCAGCATCTACTACTACTTTAAGACCGAATACTCTGTTGTTTTCTTCCAGGAAGTCATACTTATGTTCAAGAGCTCCTTCAAGGAATTGAGTATCACCTCCATCTACGATAGATACTTTCGTCATCATTTGTCTTACGATAATTTCGAAGTGCTTATCATCGATTTTTACCCCCTGTAGACGGTAAACTTCCTGAATTTCGTTTACTAAGTATTCCTGAACGGCTGTTGGACCTTTAATTCTCAAGATATCTTCCGGTGTGATAGAACCGTCAGAAAGTGGAGAACCTGCTCTTACGAAGTCATTCTCCTGAACAAGAATCTGGTTAGAAAGTTTTACTAAGTAAATTTTTCTTTCTCCGGTTTTAGCCTCAACAATAAGTTCACGGTTACCTCTCTTGATTTTTCCGTAAGAAACTACCCCGTCGATTTCAGTAACAACCGCTGGGTTTGAAGGGTTTCTTGCTTCGAATAATTCGGTAACTCTCGGAAGACCTCCGGTGATATCCCCTGCTTTTGCAGATTTTCTTGGGATCTTGATTAAGACTTTACCAGCCTTAATTTTTTCACCATCGTTAACCATTAAGTGGGCTCCTACCGGTAAGTTGTAAGCTTTTTGCTCAACTCCTTTAGAGTCTACCACTTTCAGGGTAGGTACGGCTTTCTTATTTCTGGATTCAGAGATTACTTTCTCTTCGAATCCTGTTTGTTCGTCAATTTCAAGCTGGAATGAAATACCCTGGATGATATCCTCGTATTCTACCTTACCTGAAGTTTCAGCAATGATAACCGCGTTATACGGATCCCATCTACAGATTGTATCACCTTTCTTCACTTTATCACCTGGTTTTACAGATAATATAGATCCGTAAGGTACGTTAGCTACCATTAATGGAGTTCTGGACTCATTATCAGCAACTAATCTGAATTCTGTTGAACGGGAAACCACAACCTCAGCTGTATTACCGTTTTCATCTTCAGAAGTAATTGTTCTTACTTCATCCATTTCTACGATACCATCTCTTCTTGCAACGATAGATGGGTTTTCTGATACGTTACCTGCAGTACCCCCCTGGTGGAAGGTTCTCAACGTAAGCTGAGTACCTGGTTCCCCAATGGATTGTGCTGCAATTACACCTACCGCTTCACCCATGTGAATCACTTTACCTGTTGCCAAGTTTCTACCGTAACATTTCGCACAGATACCTTTCTTAGCTTCACAAGTTAATGGTGAACGAACCTCCACAGCTTCTAATCCAGCTTCTTCGATTCTTTTCGCCAAAGATTCAATGATCACCTGATCTGCACTTGCAATAAGCTCGTCAGTTTCAGGATCGTAAATATTATGAAGAGATACTCTACCTAAGATTCTTTCAGAGATTCTTTCAACGATCTCGTCATTTTTCTTAAGTGCAGTAACTTCTGTACCTCTTAGAGTTCCACAGTCGTCTTCTGTAACGATAACGTCCTGTGCAACGTCTACCAATCTTCTCGTTAAGTAACCGGCATCGGCTGTCTTAAGAGCGGTATCCGCAAGACCCTTACGAGCACCGTGGGTAGAGATAAAGTACTCTAGAATCGAAAGACCTTCCTTAAAGTTGGCAAGGATCGGGTTTTCAATGATCTCCGCTCCGGTAGAACCAGCTTTCTGCGGTTTTGCCATCAAACCTCTCATCCCTGATAACTGACGGATCTGTTCTTTAGAACCCCTCGCTCCAGAGTCAAGCATCATATATACAGAGTTGAAACCACCTTGATCAGTTTTCATTCTGCTCATGATCATTTCAGTTAATCCGGCGTTGGTATTTGTCCAAACGTCGATTACCTGGTTATAACGTTCTGTATCGGTAATCAGACCCATGTTATAGTTGGCTCTAATTTCGTCTACAGTTTCGATTGATTGTGCAATCATCTGTTTTTTCTCAACAGGAACTACGATATCCCCAAGTGAGAAAGAAAGACCTCCTTTGAATGCGTTTGAATACCCTAAGTCTTTCATTGCATCAAGGAACTTCACAGTTGTAGGGAAATCCGTATCAGCAAGGATCTTACCGATAACGTTTCTCAATGATTTCTTAGTCAGAAGTTCATTGATATATCCTACCTGTTTAGGTACAATCTGGTTGAAAAGGATTCTACCTACAGAAGTTTCGATCAGTCTTGTTACGATTTCACCGTCTTCTTTAATAGGAAGTCTACATCTTACTTTAGCATTTAAAGATACTCTTCCTTCAGCATAAGCGATTTCCGCTTCTTCAGGAGAGTAGAATGCAAGACCTTCTCCTTTTACTTTCATGGTCTCAGTAGAGCTTAATTCTTTAGTCATGAAATAAAGACCAAGAACCATGTCCTGAGATGGTACTGTAATTGGAGAACCGTTTGCAGGGTTCAGGATGTTTTGAGAACCTAACATCAATAACTGAGCTTCAAGGATCGCTTCTGGTCCTAACGGTAAGTGTACCGCCATCTGGTCACCATCGAAATCGGCGTTGAAGGCTGTAGTTACTAACGGGTGCAGCTGGATTGCCTTACCTTCGATCATCTTAGGTTGGAAAGCCTGAATACCCAGTCTGTGAAGCGTAGGTGCTCTGTTCAATAGAACAGGGTGACCTTTCATCACGTTTTCAAGGATATCATAAACTACCGGTTCTTTTCTGTCGATAATTCTCTTTGCAGATTTTACTGTTTTTACAATTCCTCTTTCAATCAGCTTTCTGATGATGAACGGTTTGTAAAGTTCAGCTGCCATATCTTTAGGAATACCACATTCATGAAGCTGTAAGTTTGGACCTACAACAATTACCGAACGCGCAGAGTAGTCAACCCTTTTCCCTAGTAAGTTCTGACGGAAACGACCTTGCTTACCTTTCAATGAATCAGAAAGTGATTTCAATGGTCTGTTTGACTCAGATTTTACTGCAGAAGATTTTCTTGTGTTATCGAATAATGAATCTACAGATTCCTGAAGCATACGCTTCTCGTTTCTCAAGATTACTTCAGGAGCTTTGATCTCCAATAATCTCTTCAAACGGTTATTTCTGATGATAACTCTTCTGTAAAGGTCATTCAGGTCAGAAGTTGCGAAACGTCCTCCATCCAATGGAACCAATGGTCTTAGTTCTGGCGGGATAACAGGAAGCACACGCATGATCATCCACTCTGGTCTGTTGATCATTCTTGTATTAGCACCTCTCAATGCTTCTACCACGTTCAATCTCTTAAGAGCTTCAGTTCTTCTTTGTTTTGAACCTTCGTTGTGAGCTTTGTGTCTCAAGTCAAAAGACAATGCATCAAGATCGATTCTTTTTAAAAGATCTTCCACAGCTTCAGCACCCATTCTGGCGATGAATTTGTTTGGATCAGAATCATCAAGATACTGGTTTTCTACAGGAAGAGTTTCCATGATATCAAGGTACTCTTCTTCTGTAAGGAATTCCATATTTTCAAAATCAGAACCGTCTAATTTTTTAGCAATACCCTGCTGGATCACCACATATCTTTCGTAGTAGATGATCATATCTAATTTCTTAGAAGGAATTCCTAAAAGGTATCCGATTTTGTTTGGTAATGAACGGAAATACCAGATGTGTGCAATTGGAACTACAAGGTTGATGTGCCCGATTCTCTCTCTTCTTACTTTTTTCTCAGTAACTTCTACTCCACAACGGTCACAAACGATTCCTTTGTAACGAATTCTCTTGTATTTACCACAAGCACATTCGTAATCCTTTACAGGACCAAAGATTTTCTCACAAAATAGCCCGTCTCTTTCAGGCTTGTGAGTTCTGTAGTTAATAGTTTCCGGTTTTAAAACCTCCCCTCTTGAGTCTTGTAAAATAGACTCCGGTGAAGCTAAACCGATGGTTATTTTATTAAATCTACTTGATTTATTTTTATTTGACATAATTTTTTTTAGATTTTAGATTTCAGATTTCAGATTTCAGAAGAAATCATCATTCCAAATTCAAGGATTATAAAATTGTTAGAGTGTCGTAGTCTGACATCTTGTGTCTGACATCTGATATCTTACTCCTCCAATCTTACGTCTAATCCAAGACCTTGTAACTCGTGAAGTAATACGTTGAATGATTCCGGAATACCTGGTTCAGGCATAGATTCACCTTTTGCAATTGCTTCATAAGTTTTTGCTCTACCAATCACGTCATCCGACTTCACAGTAAGGATCTCTCTCAGGATGTTAGATGCACCGAATGCTTCAAGTGCCCAAACCTCCATCTCTCCGAATCTCTGACCTCCGAACTGAGCTTTACCTCCTAACGGCTGCTGAGTAATCAATGAGTAAGGACCGATAGAACGTGCGTGCATTTTGTCATCAACCATGTGTCCTAATTTCAGCATGTAAATAACCCCTACAGTCGCAGCCTGAGTAAATCTTTCTCCAGTACCACCATCATAAAGGTAAGTGTGACCGAATTTAGGAAGACCTGCTTTGTCTGTATATTCAGTAATCTGATCAAGAGTTGCTCCATCGAAGATTGGTGTAGCGAACTTCATACCCAGCTTCTGACCAGCCCATCCAAGAACTGTTTCATAAATCTGACCGATGTTCATACGGGAAGGTACCCCAAGTGGATTCAATACGATATCTACCGGTGTTCCGTCTTCCAGGAATGGCATATCTTCTTCACGAACGATTCTTGAAACGATACCTTTGTTACCGTGACGTCCTGCCATTTTATCTCCTACATTCAGTTTACGTTTCTTAGCGATGTAAACTTTAGCCAGCTTCATGATACCTGCAGGAAGCTCATCTCCGATTGAAATAGCAAATTTCTCACGGTTTTTAACTCCTTGAATGTCGTTATATTTGATTTTGTAATTGTGAATCAATTGTTTGATCAATTCATTCTTGTCAGCGTCTACTGTCCAGTCTGAACCGCTAACGTTTACATAATCTTCAACTGAAGTTAATAACTTGTGAGTGAATTTCACACCTTTACCGATGATTTCTTCGTCAAGGTCGTTTTGTACCCCCTGAGAAGTTTTACCGCTTACCAGTGTATTTAATTTTTCAATTAATGTATTTCTCAACTCATCAAACTTAGCCTTGTAAGTGTTTTCAATTTCTTCAAGTTTAAGTTTTTCTTCAGTTCTTTTCTTTTTGTCTTTAATATTTCTTGAGAACAATTTCTTGTTGATAACAACTCCTCTTAATGATGAGTCTGCTTTCAGTGAAGCATCCTTCACATCACCAGCTTTATCACCGAAGATTGCTCTAAGAAGTTTTTCTTCAGGAGTTGGGTCAGATTCACCTTTTGGAGTAATTTTACCAATCATGATATCTCCAGGCTTCACTTCAGCACCGATTCTGATCATACCGTTCTCGTCAAGATCTTTCGTAGCTTCTTCAGATACGTTTGGAATATCTGCTGTAAGTTCTTCCATACCTAATTTAGTATCACGAACTTCAAGAGAATATTCATCTACGTGGATTGAAGTAAACCAGTCCTCACGTACAACTTTTTCGTTGATTACGATTGCATCCTCGAAGTTGTACCCTTTCCAAGGCATGAACGCTACCACTAAGTTTCTACCAAGAGCCAATTCTCCTTTTTCAGTAGCATACCCGTCGCAAAGTACCTGTCCTTTTTCCACTACATCACCTACTCTTACGTTTGGTCTTAGGGTAATGGTTGTACTCTGGTTCGTTTTTCTGAACTTAGTAAGGTTGTATGTTTTAGTAGCAGACTCAAATTGTACTAAATCTTCGTCTTCGCTTCTTTCGTATTTAATAACGATTCTGTCAGCATCTACGTACTGTACTGTACCTGTACCTTCAGCGTTAATTAAAATTCTTGAATCTCTTGCAACCTGCTGCTCAAGCCCTGTACCAACGATTGGAGCCTGTGGCTTCAATAGAGGAACGGCCTGACGCATCATGTTGGATCCCATCAATGCACGGTTCGCATCATCATGTTCCAGGAATGGAATTAATGAAGCGGAAATACCGGAAATCTGGTTTGGTGCTACGTCGATAAGGTCTACCTGGCTAGGTTCTACTACCGGATAGTCACCATCCAATCTTGCAATGATTCTGTCTGTTTCGAATTCACCGTTGTCGCTCAATTCAACGTTTGCCTGAGCAATTACTTTAGATTCTTCATCTTCCGCATTTAAGTAGATAGGATCTGCGTTAAGCTCAATCTTACCGCCTTCTACTTTTCTATATGGAGTTTCGATGAAACCTAGTCTGTTGATTTTAGCATAAATACCTAAAGATGAAATCAAACCGATGTTTGGTCCTTCCGGAGTTTCAATCGGACAAATTCTTCCGTAGTGAGTATGGTGAACGTCTCGAACCTCGAAACCTGCTCTTTCTCTTGATAAACCACCAGGCCCTAGTGCAGATAATCTTCTCTTGTGAGTGATCTCTGATAGAGGGTTGGTTTGGTCCATAAACTGAGAAAGCTGGTTGGTACCAAAGAACGAGTTGATTACTGATGTTAATGTCTTTGCATTGACAAGGTCAAGCGGAGTAAAGATTTCGTTATCTCTAACGTTCATTCTTTCCTTGATTGTTCTTGCAATTCTTGAAAGACCTACCCCGAACTGTCCAGCCAACTGCTCACCAACAGTTTTAATTCTTCTGTTTGATAAGTGGTCAATATCATCAACCTCTGCTTTAGAGTTGACAAGCTCGATTAAGTGTCTTACAATAGCAATGATATCTTCTTTTGTAAGAACCTCAGTTGTCGTTGGAATGTTAAGACCTAGCTTTTTGTTCAATCTGTAACGCCCAACTTCACCTAATGAATATCTCTGCTCAGAGAAGAATAATTTTTCAATGATTCCTCTTGCTGTTTCCTCATCTGGCGGATCTGCGTTTCTTAACTGACGATAAATATACTCTACCGCTTCTTTTTCAGAGTTAGTAGGGTCTTTTTGTAATGTATTCTGGATGATAGAGAATTCGTTGCTGTTTTCTTTGTGAATCAGGATTGACTTCACACCAGCATCAAGAATAAGATCCAAATGTTCTTTTTCAAGAATCGTTTCTCTATCCAGGATGATTTCGTTTCTTTCAATAGAAACTACCTCACCTGTATCTTCGTCTACGAAATCTTCGAACCAGGTGTTCAATACTCTCGCAGCCAATGTTCTTCCTTCTACTTTTTTAAGGGCAGCTTTAGAAACTTTCACTTCTTCAGCAAGGTCAAAGATCTGAAGGATATCCTTGTCAGATTCGTAACCGATTGCTCTTAATAAAGTTGTTAATGGTAATTTTTTCTTACGGTCGATATACGCGTACATTACGCTGTTGATATCAGTTGTAAATTCCATCCAAGATCCTTTGAAAGGGATAATTCTTGAATAGTAAAGTTTGGTTCCGTTAGCGTGGTAAGTTTGTCCGAAGAATACACCAGGTGAACGGTGAAGCTGCGTAACAATAACTCTTTCAGCACCATTGATGATAAAAGAACCACTTGGCGTCATATAAGGAACCGGACCTAAGTATACGTCCTGAACCACAGTCTGGAAATCTTCATGTTCCGGGTCAGTACAATACAGTTTAAGTCTAGCTTTTAGAGGAACTGAATAAGTAAGTCCTCTTTCCACACACTCATCGATTGAATAACGTGGAGAATCTACCAGATAGTCTAAGAATTCTAATACGAATTGGTTTCTTGAATCCGTAATTGGGAAATTCTCTTGGAAAGTCTTGTAAAGAGCTTCTGTCTTTCTGGCTTCAGGAAGTGTATCAAGCTGGAAAAATTCTCTGAAAGATTCAATTTGGATATCCAAAAAGTCCGGAGTGATGATTTTTCCTTTCGCTGATGAGAAATTAATTCTCGGATTTCCTTGAGTTGTTGATTTTGTTTTACTCATAAAACTTTTAAGAAAGGGTTAAAAAATATTTTGATTCATTAAAAAATATCAGAAAAGAACAAGAAACAAGATAAAAGTAAAAGGTAAAAGTGTTTTTGGCGCTCACAAAGGACCTTAGATTCTTTTAAACTTCCTACATGGTTCTTTCTAACTGCAACACTGGTATATCTTTTCACAGCGTAATGCAAAATATTTTTATTACTTTTGAGGCTGTATTACCGCAGTATTTATATACACGAAATCCCCTCCACGTTTACACAGTGAAAGAGTTGATTTTCAGTATTTTATAAATTTACATACAATTTTTCGCGCCAAAAGAAGGGCAAAGATACAAAAAGTTATCCACAAAAACAAATAAATCATCTCATTTTGAGACTCTTAAAAACGAGAGAGGCTGCCCAAATATGAGCACCCCCTCCACAACACAAGCTAATCCTATGATTATTTCACAATAACCTTATAAGATTTTATTTTTTGAGTTCCCGTGACTGTACAAATACAAATACCTACCTGAGCGATTTCCCGGAAACTTACAGATCATTAGTAGAACGATGGTTAATAATTTATTTTTCATTTCTAATGCTATTTGATGTTTTATATAAATGTACTTTTTGAAAGGACAATTCTATTCTCATCTAATTTATAAATAACACCACAAAGGCGCTTATACTTATAAGATGTTACAGGATTATGAATAATGCCATCCATTCTATTGGGCAGTCGATTTACTACTTCTGAGGAAGGACATTTCAGAATTGCTGTTTTAAAAAAAGGAAAATTATCCCGGAAACCTTTATTACATAACCAATAGCTTTCTTTTTGACCGGCAGAACCATTATACAAACCTGTCCAATAATAAACGGAAACATCAGCAAAGCAACCCCATAAATGATTGGTAATAGCTGTACCATATGAGAACCCAGGCTTTGCCCTTATTAGAGATATTATCTTCGTGTTTAGTTTTCCTATAGCCGTCAAAATCTTTAGAAGCGTAATCTTATGACCAAAGAAAAGAAGGTTATTTCTATCCAATTATTGTGTTTTTTTCAATACAAATATAATATTTTTTCAATTAAAACAATAATTAACTAATAAAAATTCACATAAAATAATTAAACATAATAATAAACATAAAAAAAATCATACGTTACCACAAAATATGCAATCATAAAAAACTATATCAGTATTAGTAATAACAATATTATATTACTATTAAAAATTAAAAGACACATTTACAAAAGCTTACATACAAAAAAGCCCGGGCAAATGCCCGGGCTTCTTTATTTATAATACAATTGAAATTATTTCAATTCTACTTCAGCACCAGCTTCTTCTAATTGCTTCTTAAGAGCTTCAGCTTCGTCTTTAGAAACACCTTGCTTAATTGCAGCAGGAGCTCCGTCTACGATATCTTTAGCTTCTTTAAGACCAGCACCAGTTAAATCTTTTACTAATTTAACGATAGCTAATTTAGAAGCACCTGCAGACTTAAGAATTACGTCGAATTCAGTCTTTTCTTCAGCAGCATCACCTGCACCACCTGCAGCAACAACTACAGCAGCAGCAGCTGGCTCAATTCCGTACTCATCCTTAAGGATAGCAGCTAATTCGTTTACGTCTTTTACAGTTAGGTTTACTAGCGTTTCAGCTAAATTTTTTAAATCTGACATTGTTGTAATGTTTTTGTTGATTATTTATTTAATTTTTTGAGTGTAATTATTCAGCAGCTGGCGTTTCGTCAGTGCTTTCTGCAGCAGCTTCAGGAGCTTCAGCAGGAGTTTCTTCTACCGCAGGAGCAGCTTCTTCAGCTTTAGCTTCTACAGTTTCAGGTTTGTTTTGAAGAGCAGAAACAACTCTCTGGATTGGAGACTGAAGTAATCCGATGATTTCACCGATCATTTCTTCTCTAGACTTGATGTTAGCCAACATGTCCAGGTTATTGTCACCAACGTAGAAAGTTTCTTGAACAAAAGCAGACTTTAAAGCTGGCTTTTCTTCTTTCTTTCTGAATCCTTGGATCAATTTCGCAGGAGCGTTTGCTGTTTCAGCAATCATTAACGCTGAGTTTCCTTTGAAAGATGGGAACATTTCAGAGTAATCAACTCCTTCAATTTGCTCCATTGCTTTTTGTAAAAGTGTATTTTTTACAACTTTCACTTTGATATTTTGTTTGAAAGCCTGTCTTCTGAAATCTGAAGATTTACCAGCGTTCAAACCTTCTAAATCTGCTACGTATACTACTTTTGCATCCTGAAGCAAATCTTTGATCTCTTGTATTGCTACAACTTTTTGGTCTTTTGTCATTGTCTTAAGGATTATTATTAGTTAACAGATTTAGTATCAATTGCAATACCTGGGCTCATTGTAGAAGATAAATAGATACTCTTCACATAAGTTCCTTTAGCAGCAGTTGGTTTCATTTTGATCAATGTCTGGATTAATTCCTGAGCATTTTCTTTGATCTTGGCAGCATCGAAAGATACTTTACCAATACCAGCATGGATAATACCATACTTGTCTACTTTGAAATCAATTTTACCTGCTTTTACTTCAGTTACTGCTTTACCAATTTCCATTGTTACAGTTCCTGATTTAGGGTTTGGCATTAAACCTCTTGGACCTAATACTCTACCTAATGGACCTAATTTACCCATTACAGCTGGCATCGTAACGATAACGTCAACATCTGTCCAACCTTCTTTAATTTTTTGTAAATATTCGTCAAGACCTACATAGTCAGCACCAGCAGCTTTAGCTTCTGCTTCTTTATCTGGAGTTACAAGAGCTAATACTTTAACATCTTTACCAGTACCGTGAGGAAGAGATACAACACCTCTTACCATTTGGTTTGCTTTTCTAGGGTCTACTCCTAATCTTACTGCGATATCTACAGAAGCATCAAACTTTGTAGTGTTCACTTCTTTTACAAGAGCTGAACCTTCTTCAAGGTTATAGATTCTTCCTTTTTCTACTTTGCTTAAAGCTTCCTTTTGCTTTTTAGTTAATTTTGCCATTTCTTTAAGTTTTAAGCGTTAGTTGGTTTAGTTCCTGTTACTCTTAATCCCATAGATCTGGCAGTACCTGCAACCATAGAAAGAGCAGAGTCCATTGTAAAACAGTTAAGATCCGCCATTTTATCTTCAGCGATTTTCTTTACCTGTTCCCAAGTTACAGAACCTACTTTGTTTCTGTTTGGTTCACCAGAACCTCCCTTGATCTTAGCTGCATCCATTAACTGGATTGCTGCAGGTGGAGTTTTAATAACGAATTCAAAAGATTTGTCTTCGTATACTGTAATTACTACAGGTAAAACTTGCCCTGGCTTATCTTGGGTTCTTCCGTTAAATTGCTTACAAAACTCCATGATGTTCACACCTGCAGAACCCAATGCTGGACCTACTGGTGGAGAAGGGTTAGCTGCGCCACCTTTCACCTGAAGCTTTACCATTTTAAAGACTTTCTTAGCCATTGTTTGTTTTTTAAATTTGAATAATTAATGAGTTTGGAAGCATTTATTATTCAGTAGGTTATGCACTCACATAACAATAAACCTACTTTTTGGACTGCAAAAGTATAAAATATTTTTGAAATAGCAAACGGAAATTGCTGATTTTTAAAAGTTTTAGAAAAATAAATCATGTTTCCCTGTCAAAGAATTGAAAATACAGTCAGTAAAAACGAAAACGGTTATTTTATGCAAATAACCGTTTTAAAATATTTTAAAAGGAAGGCTGATTAAAAACCTGAAGGTTTATTAATTGTTTTTGTAGAACCGTCGTTTCCTCCAAGATCATCATTGATATCGTTTATATTTTGCTTTTCAATTAATCTTTTGTAAGCCATCAGATAAAGATCAACCGTAAAGTTATTATAGGTTCTTGATGGTGTAGTTGTGTTGGTGGCAATCATTCTGCTATCTGTAAATCTAGCTCTGACATGCCATGTTCCGTTACTTTTGAAAGCCACTACATCCGGTGATCCCTGTTTGTTATCATTCACACCGTTGTCGCCATAATCAAGCATTACACTCGTATTTCCATCGTTCAGCTTGAAGGAATAATTGTGGAGGATAACCAAAAAGTTGTTGGCATCAATTTTAGTATCATAATCTGTAATGCCTGTTCCAGGTACGCCGGTAAGGGTAAGTTTAAGATAATTGAACAGCCCGCTGCTTTCCAAAGCCGGATCATACAATTGTAAGGCATTCTGCGAAGTGGCTAAAAAGCTTCCTCCTGTCATCGTAGGTTCTCCCGGATTTCTTAAATATAAGGAATTCGTATATGTTTTTCCATTAACATCAAGTGTTTCTGCGGGATTAGCAGTGTTGATCCCTACTTTTCCTTTCTGGGCGTTTAAAAACATCCCAAGACATAGGATTATTGTGATATAAATTTTTCTTTCCATAGTTTTTTATTGAAGGCCCAGTGGCGTATTGGTTGATACTCCTGAATATCCCGGTGAAACGGATGCTGAAACAGAACCGTTAAAAGTTCCCCAGTCTTTCACTAAGGATTTTTCAAAGACATTTAAGGTAAGTGTCCAGGTTCCATTGATGGAAGAAACAGTTCCTGCTCCTTTAAAAGCTAAATTAATAGCATGGTACTGTTTACCACCGCTGGTCACCTGTGTAATTTCAGTTGAGTAAGAACCATACGATTTAGGGTTGGTACTTGTGTTCGCTGCTGAAACCGCTCCTGTAAAAACAGCACCTGTAATAGCCACCACATATTTACTTGCATCTAATCCTGTATTGAGATTCACAACTTCATCCTGTCTTACATTTTTCAATACAACATTATACATATTTACAGGGGCTACATTACGGAGCGATATATCCAGCAGCTTCACCTTACCTACCGGTGAAGTATCTTTTGACCGGGTAAGAAGAAGATAGTTTCCGCTTGCCTTTGTATTTTCAGTATCTATTAAATAAGATTCTACTAAAGTTTCCCCTTCAACATCAAGAGTTCCTTTAGGTGTTTTAGTATTTATTCCTACTTGTGCATTTATGCTTAAAGCAGCAAAACCCGTAAAGAGTATCGCAATAATTTTTTTCATAATTTATGTTTTTATTGAATTAATGGAGCTGTCGCCGCACCAGTAGTTAATCCATTAAGGTTTTGTGTTGAATTAAAATCTTTGGCGTACGACCTGTCAAACACCAGTAAGTTGAGTGTCCAGACTCCTGTAGGCAAAGAATTATCAGGAGCAAATCCCTGGTAATCTGCCTTAAGTTTCCATGTCCCTCCTGCAGAATAAGCAAAGATCTGAGGTATCGGAGTAAGCCAGTCTGCAGAGTAAGTTCTTGTAGGCTGTGTAAATCCAAAAGAAGAAATTACTACCAAAAACTTGCTGGAGTTGATCTTTGTGTCAAACTGGTTTACCCAATCTTTGTCTGTAGGATCACAGGTGATTTTAAACTGAATAAGATTAATGGGAGCCGGCGAATTAGGTACAAAAGAATCATTATACGCTGTAATTTTGTTTTCCGGCGCGGGAGATTTGATAATAAAAGTGTAATTCTCATCCGCTTTCAGTTTTTCCAGGGGTTGTTTAAAAACAATTCCTGATGTTTTCATTGTACCGTTTACGGTAAGTTCTTTTTCTGGTGTCGCAGTATTGATGCCAACCTGCGCACTCATCAACACATAGGTGCCCACCAGAGTGATCATCGAAATAATTTTTGTCATTGAGTTATGTGTTTATAAAGCTTATGCTCTTGGGTGGCTTATCTGAATTCTATTCTTATTTAAAAACAACAAAGAATGTCCATACCTCTGTAACCAGTGTATGAAATAAAAAGAATAAAATTTTGTGGATTAGCTAACAGCTTGGTTGCAAGAAGCATGCCATATGAAAGTGAATTAAGGAACTAAAAGGAACTTGATCCATAAAAAACAAAAATTATCACGTAACGGGGATAATTTAATTAAAGTAAACTTCTTTATAGAAGTAGCCAACAGACTTATGAAATTTGAAAATCAACATAATAATTTTAACAAACTTAAAAAAACTCTAGCTAGAGTGAAAAAAAATATAAAGATTCAATTTCAATATTTCATTATGAATTAATACAGATGCACAATTATTTATCGAAAAATAACTGAGAAGCATCGCCAGAGGCTATTGTTACAATATATTGAAATGGTATCAACGAAAAAAGACCACTTTAAAAGCAGTCTTTTTATATTTTATAAGTAATGTATTATACTTTTTCTACTTGCATGTAGCTCAGCTCCATCGGAGTTTTTCTACCGAAGATCAATACAGAAACTTCAATTTTCTTTTTGTCTTCAAGAATCTTCTCAACTGTACCATTGAATCCGTTGAAAGGTCCGTCGATTACTTTAACGTTTTCACCTACTACATAAGGAATTTCAACATCGCTTGCAAATTCTGAAAGTTCATCCATTCTTCCAAGCATTCTGTTTACCTCTGATTTTCTCATTGGAACAGGATCACCTCCTTTTGTTAAACTTAAGAAAGAAATAACTCCCGGGATATTTTTAATAACGTGAGGAATCTCTCCCATCAGGTCAGCTTCAATCATCAGGTAGCCAGGATAGTAAGGTCTCTCTTTAGGAACTTTTTTACCGTTTCTAATCTGGATCACCTTTTCCATAGGAATAACCACTTGAGTAACGTACTGCTCAAATCCTAAACGTTTGATTTCTGTCTCAATATAGTTTTTCACTTTATTTTCCTGTCCGCTGATTGCTTTCAGCACATACCATTTCAATTCGCTCATTATGGAAAATACTTAATTATTAATTGAACAAGTTGATTAGCATTCCTATTATGTTGCTGATTGCTTTTGAAAACAATTCATCAACTCCAAAGGTAAATAAAGCCAGAATAACTGTCGCAATAGTCACTACAATTGTAGAAGACTGAAGGTCAGCCCATTTTGGCCATTCAACTTTATGTCTGAATTCGTTATAAGAACCTTTTAAAAAATCGACAAATGAACTCATAATTTATATTTGCACGGGCACAAGGATTCGAACCCTGATCAACGGTTTTGGAGACCGGTATCCTACCATTGGACGATGCCCGTAGTTAAAAAAAGCTCCGTAAAGAGTGTTCCTTACGGAAGCTTTTTATATTGTTTTAGATGTGGATTAGTCGATGATTTCAGTTACCTGACCTGCACCTACTGTTCTACCACCTTCTCTGATCGCGAATCTAAGACCCTCGTTAAGAGCGATTGGCTGAAGTAATTCAACAGTGATTGTTAAGTTATCACCAGGCATTACCATTTCTACACCTTCTGGTAAGAAGATCTCACCTGTAACGTCAGTAGTTCTTACGTAGAACTGAGGACGGTATTTGTTGTGGAATGGAGTGTGACGTCCACCTTCTTCTTTAGAAAGGATATAAACCTCAGCTTTGAATTTTTTGTGTGGCTTAACTGAATCTTTCTTAGCGATAACCATACCTCTCTTGATGTCAGTTTTTTCAATACCTCTCAACAATAGACCTACGTTATCACCAGCTTCACCTCTGTCTAGGATTTTTCTGAACATCTCAACCCCTGTAATAGTAGAAGTTAATTTTTCATCACCCATACCTACGATATCAACTGGATCACCAGTGTTGATAACACCAGCCTCGATTCTACCAGTTGCTACAGTACCTCTACCTGTAATAGAGAATACGTCTTCGATTGGCATTAAGAATGCTTTATCCTGATCTCTAACAGGCTGCTCGATCCAAGTATCAACTGCATCCATTAATTCTTCAACAGTCTTAACCCACTTCTCGTCTCCGTTAAGAGCTCCAAGAGCAGATCCCTGGATTACTGGAGAGTTATCTCCGTCATATTCGTAAGTAGATAATAAATCTCTAAGTTCAAGTTCAACAAGCTCTAAAAGCTCAGCATCATCCACCATGTCAACTTTGTTCATGAAAACAACGATTCTTGGTACGTTTACCTGACGGCAAAGTAGGATGTGCTCTCTAGTTTGAGGCATTGGTCCATCAGTTGCAGCACATACTAAGATAGCTCCATCCATCTGAGCAGCACCAGTTACCATGTTCTTAACATAGTCGGCGTGACCTGGACAGTCAACGTGTGCATAGTGTCTGTTTTCAGTTTCGTACTCGATGTGAGCTGTATTAATAGTGATACCTCTTTCTTTTTCTTCTGGAGCAGAGTCAATAGAAGAGAAATCTTTCTTCTCAGCAAGACCCTTGTTAGCTAATACACTACTGATAGCTGCAGTAAGTGTAGTTTTACCATGGTCAACGTGACCAATAGTACCAATGTTCAAGTGTGGTTTGTTACGATTAAACGTTTCCTTTGCCATGATTTAAAATTATTTATTTATTGTTTTTCAAATTTTCGGTGTGCAAATATAATGAATTTTTAAATACCAAAAACTTTTTATTAAAAAAACTTTCAATATTATCATCCAGTGAAGGACAAACCTTATATTTCAACGTATTGAGACTGCAAATTTACACATTTTTCCGGATTGAAAAAATCTTTCTGAAACCTTTTATGAAAAAGCCTGAAACCCAATATAAAAAATAAGTTTCAGAAAGCAGCATTCACTCTTAGCTGTATTTATTTCAGAATATTATTCCGATCAGTCTTCCTTAATGACCGAATCAATAGATACAATGAAAATAAAAACGCACTTCCCAGCACAATAAGAGGTGTGGAAAGTTTGCAGAATGCAATAAGGGAGAAGAAACCGTTTATCACAGACCCCATTGTATTAATATTAAAAATTTTCAGTACTAAAAGGTACAGGATCACTACTGCAATAGCTGCTTTCCTATATTCCGGATTAAATATTCTGAGCATCCCATTCTTTATCCGGTTTCTGAAACCTGACGGCAGAAGCCATGCCGGAATAAAAAGACTGTAAAGTCCTATGGAATTCATAAAAGATATATTCAGCATCAATAATACATTAAGGTGAAAGAAAATAGTTACCAGCAACATATACCTGAAAAATTTCGGGGACATGAACGCTACAATAAAAACCATTTCAAAAATAACAGTAAAATAATCCAGGGCTTCCCAGAATATTTTAGAATTAATTCCTTCATAAAAATCCGAAAGCAGATCGTTCCACCCTATAATAAACCTATATTGCGTAAAAAATATCTGAGTATACTGAGTTTCAGTGCTTAGCCAGCCTCCCAGAATTTTAGAAAACCCGGCAGTAAACATTCCGAAGCTGAAAATCAAACTTATCATAAACAGAGGCCACGATTTTGCCAGCTCATCCGTTTCTTTTACGGGCTCAGGAAAGAAGCTAAAGGTTTTGTTCCAGGGAGAGAATGCCATTATCATGATCGGAAGTGTATAAATAAAATCGTGATTCACTTTTCCAAACGAATAGGCATAATTATTCGTCAGTACATACAGGATCATATACAATATTGCAAATATTCTAGGTTTATATCCTATCAGTATCAACAATAAACATGCGTAGATCATATATCTGCAAAGTACAAAAAATGCTTCAGAAGGGACAATATCAGTGAAAGACAGGATGCTGATAGGCGGATGCATAGCACTGTTAGGAATAGAATGGATCCAGCTGTTATCTGCTACTCCCGACCATAACAGAAACATGGAAAAGAATATCCTGTAAAATGCCAGGAACTCATAGCTGGGACGGTAAGAAACAAAGGGAAGTTCTTTTAGTTTATTCATCATTATTAGTTTAAAAAACGATAACTCAGTACAGTATCATACACTGATTTCTGGGTCATTTTTCTTGTGGTTATATCAAAATCTTTAGTTTCATTGATCACCTGTATAGCGGCGACTTTTTTACCGGGAAATCTTTTCTCCAGTCTGTTTACAATGAATTTTTTACTTTCTTCCATATCCACTTTTTTAATGTTCCGGTTAAGGATAGATTTTTTCAACAGGTAAAGCCTCTTTTTATAAGGAGGAAGGGAATTCACACGGCTGTCCAGAACCGGATATTTCCTTGGAAAAAGCAAATTCTGAATAAGGGTAATCTGTATGGTTCTCGGTATACTTTCTCCCAGGTAATCATTATTGACCAAAATACTGTCTGATCCGTCTTTAAAAAAGACATGGGAAGTGGTTTTGGTAAAATTAATATATTTTCCATCTTTTATGGGATAGGATGCAAATCCCGGAAAGTTAAATGAAGGATAGGTTTCTTCAATATTAATCTTAAAAACCAGTTGCAGAGGAAGCAAGACGATTAAAAAGCCAAACAAAAAAAGAACTCTTTTTTTGTAGCGTTTCATTTTGTGTTTTAACATTTGTGTATAAAGATGAGGGATTAATTATAAGATATCACTTGTTTATTTTTCTAATTGCCCAATTTAATTATTTTATTTGAAATCAGACGACAAGAAATAAAAAAAATCGCCTTAGGAATTTCCAAAGGCGAAATATTATAACAAAATTAAATTGATTGCAGTTTTCTTGTTCTGTTGAAGATCCAGAAAATAATCGGGAAAATAAGCAGGGTAAGCACTGTAGCTGTAATCAGTCCTCCGATAATGACAATTGCGAGAGGTTTCTGAGACTCCGATCCGATTCCTGTAGACAAGGCAGCCGGCATAAGCCCGATGGAAGCCATCAATGCTGTCATAATGACAGGTCTTGTCCTGGATTTTACTCCATTTAATATAGCGGTATCGATATCCATTCCGTCTTTAACATTCTGGTGGAATTCTGTAATAAGGATTACCCCGTTCTGGATACAAATTCCCAGGAGAGCAATCATTCCTACTCCGGCAGAGATTCCAAAATTGATTCCGGTAACATGTAAAGCGATGATTCCTCCAATCAAAGCAAAAGGTACGTTCGCTAATACCAGAAGAGAATCTTTCATATTGCCGAACAGAATAAACAAGAGGAAGAAAATCATCAGAATACTCACCGGTACTACCTGCGCCAGTCTGTGTGAGGCACGCTGCTGGTTTTCAAACTGACCTGTCCATCCTATTGAATAACCGTCCGGAAGTTCAATCGTTTCTGCTTTTTTCTGTGCATCCGCAATCGTACTTCCCAAATCCCGGTCACGGATGGAGAATTTAACCCCGATGTATCGCTTGATATTGTCTCTGTAAATAAATGCGGCTCCGTTATCTTTAACAATGGTGCTTATTTCTTTTAAAGGAATCTTTGCTCCATCCTGTGTAGGAACCATCAAAGCAGCAATGTCATTTTCATTGGTTCTGTATTCCTGAGAATACCGAAGACGGATCGGGAACTTTCTTTCCCCATCAAACATTTCAGAGGCAGTTTTTCCACCAAATGCCATTTCCAGCACAGCCTGAGCATCTGCGGGCATCACTCCATAAGCGGCCATTTTATCTCTGTCCAAAACCACGCTTACTTCCGGCTGGCCGATATTTTTAATAATTCCCGGATCCTTCACGCCTTGTACGTCTTTAATTTTAAGCAAAACTTCGTGGGCTAATTTGTCAAGGGTTTCCAGGTTATCACCATAGATTTTGATTCCGTTTTCAGCTTTAAAACCAGCCACTGCTTCTGCTACGTTATCGGAAATCGGCTGGGAGTAGTTGAACGTAATTCCCTGATAACTTCTGAGTTTTTTGTCTATTTCATTGATCAGTTCATCATAAGTAATTTTACGCTTCCATTCTTCTCTTGGCTTAAGATTTACCGCAAACTGTACAAATCCGAATCCGTTGGGATCTGTTCCATCATTACTTCTTCCCGTCTGGGCAAGCACATCTGTCACTTCTGAAAAGCTCATAATGTCCTTCTTTAAAAGATCAGCTGTTTTCAGAGATTCTTTTAATGAGGAGCTCATCGGCATTTCGGCTGTGATCCACAATGAACCTTCATTCAACTGAGGCAGGAACTCTGTTCCAAGGAATTTACCCGAAAACAGTGTAACAGCCAGAAAGGAAATCGCTACAATCATGCTCATCTTTTTATGTCTGAATGTTAAATTAAAGCCTTTCAAAACGATTCTGTCCCAGAAGTTCACAAACGGGTTGCTTTTTTCTCTTACATTTTTATTTAAAAGGATATGCGAAAGAACAGGAACAAGAGTTAATGTAAATATCAATGCTCCCATTAATGCAAACCCTAATGTAAATGCCAGAGGAGAAAACATTTTTCCTTCTACTTTCTGAAATGAGAAAATAGGAATCAAGGAAGTAATGATGATTAATTTTGAAAAGAAGATGGCTTTTCCCAGTCCTGTTCCGGTTTGCTTAATCCATCCTCCCTTGGCGAGTTTATTAAACTTCTCCGTCCCATACTTATGCGCTTTATGATCCAGCATTACGAAAAGGCCTTCCACCATGACGACGGCTCCATCTATGATAATCCCGAAGTCTACAGCACCTAACGAAAGTAGATTAGCACTCATCCCGGCCAGTTTTAAACATAAAAAAGCAAATAGCAAGGACAGAGGAATGATGATGGAAACAATCAGCGTAGTTCTCCAGTCTGCCATAAAGATCAAAACAATAACCGTTACCAGTACAATACCTTCAATAAGGTTATGCATTACGGTATGAGTGGTAAAATCCATCAGATTGTCACGATCGTAGAAAGTCACCATTTTAACATCTTTCGGAAGTACTTTCTCATTAAGCTCTTTAATTTTGGCCTTCACACCAACTAAAACTTCTCTCGGGTTCTCCCCTTTTCTCATAACAACGATTCCTTCTACCGTATCATCATGATGATTAAGAGCGGCCTGCCCTACTCTGGGCATGGAACTTTCATGAACTTCTGCAACATTTTTTACCAAAACAGGGTTTCCACTGTCATTCTGAATGGTAATATTTCCAATATCTGCAACAGATTTTACCAAACCTATACCTCTTACCACATAAGCCTGACCATTTTTTTCAATGACATCTCCTCCTACGTTCAGGTTACTTTTGGTGACAGCATCATATACCTGAAGCGGCGTAAGGTTGTATTTATCCAATGCCCTCGGATCGATACTCAGTTCAAAAACTTTATCCTGTCCTCCGAAAACATTGATATCCGCAACGCCGGGAACTCCTCTTAAAGCACGGTCTATTACCCAATTCTGCAAGGTAAGCAGCGCTCGGGAATCTTTTGTTTTACTTTCCAGCGTATATCTGAAAATCTCACCGGTTGGCCCGTAGGGTGGCTGTACTTCGGGATCTACCTCATCAGGAAGGCTAATGGTTCTTAACTGGTTATTGACCTGATTTCTGGCAAAAGTATCGTCCACCCCGTCGTCAAACAGAATTTTAACAATAGAAAGCCCAAACATGGTGGTACTTCTTACACTTGTTTTTTTCTGAACCGGGCTCATTGCCAATTCAATGGGAGTAGTAACAAAACGTTCTACTTCTTCTGCACTACGCCCATTCCATTGGGTAATGATGACAATCTGGGTATTGGTTACATCCGGAAAAGCTTCAATAGGCATATTTTTGAAACTGATAAAGCCGGAGATGGCTAAAATCGCTACCCAGATAAAGGTAAATGCTTTATTTTTTAATGAAAAAGCAATTATATTTTTTATGAATTTATTCATGATAGATACATTGATGACCTAAAAAAGCCGTTAAAGAAAAATGTCAGTATTCTTAATGGTTTAATAAGACTAGCTGTTCAGTGAACGGTAGATCAGCAGCTGGTTGTTGATAATTACTTCTTCTCCTTCTTTCAGACCGTCTGCAATATAGGTGACATCACCAACCTGCTTTAATACTTTGATTTCCCTGATCTTCACATCTGTCCTGGATTTAAAAATCACTACGAAGCTTTTATTATCATCAAAAATCACTGCTTTGGAGGGAACGGTAAGTGTAGAGTTGCTTTCCAGGCTGGTAACTTTTATCGTGGCTTTACTCTCTGGGATCAAAAGTCCGTTGGCATTGTCCAATACGACTCTTGCCTGCATGGCATTGGTCTGCGGATCAATAATCTTGAAAATTTTATCAATTTTCCCATCAAAAACTTTGTCCGGATAAGATAGAGTAGATACCTGAGCTTTCATTCCCAAACTAATTTTATCAATATCAGATTCATTGACATTCATAATGGCCCATACATTGGTGGTGTTGGCCACATCAAAAATATTATCACTTCTGTCACTTCTCAGCTGCATATCTTTATTGATACTTTTCTGAACAATATAACCGCTGATAGGTGCTACCACACTGTATATATTTCCGGTTTTCACATTATAAACCGTACTTACTGCGGCAGCTCTCTGTAACTGATCTTCGGCTTTTTGCAACTGGCTTTTAGCTTCCAGTACATCTCTTTCCGTATTAAGCTTTCCTTCGTAGAGTTCTTTTGCAACACGGAGGTTATTTTTGGCCACTACCAGATCTGTTTTTGCATCACTTACATCCTTCTGAATTTCTGCAAGCTCAGTACTTCTGATGGTTGCCAGTACCTGCCCTTTTTTCACATAGTCACCCAATTCTACATTGACGCTCATCACATTTCCTCCAACCAATGGGTATACATCTATATAGCTGTTTTTGTCTGCGGAGATTTTTCCGTAAAAACTGTATTCGTCTTCTATATTTCTTTTTTCAACCTTTGCCAGGGAAATAGAGTTCAGCATTGTATTGCTGAGTTCAAACCCTTTTTTGGTGTGGATATTTTTCTCTTCCTCTTTTTTTGAACAGGCTATTAATGAAAGAACCATCAATACGGGAATAATATATGTTTTCATGATTTAATAGAAGATTTTCGTTTGCACTAGTTGATTAAGTTGTTCTGCCGACTGCATGATCTCATTTTTCATATCGTAGATCTGAAGGGCTGTTTCCCTGTAGCTGTCCATAAAGTCTGTGAATTCAATCAGGTTAACATTTCCCTTTCTGAAATTGTTCAGCATTCCGTTATAAACAAGCTCCATATTCTGAAGATCTGTCGTTTTCACATCCTGCAGCTGATCATATTGTGCTTTCCAGGTTTTGTATGCAGACTGAACTTTAGTTTCCAGAGTCAGCTTTTGAAAGTCTGCATTTTTCTGGTTTTGTTGAATCGCATAATTTGCTTTTATCACATTCCCCTGGTTGGCTTTCCATAAAGGCAAAGGAATTCCCAGCGTAAGATTAGCTTCGTTATTAAAAGTTCCTCCCGCCTGATCCCATGCAGCTCCTACCGTAACATCAGGAACATTCAGTGATTTCTGCCATTGTGCATACAGCTTACTGTTATCAATAAGCTTCAGATTATACCGGTAATCTGCATTATTTTCCAGGGCTTTACCTTTCAACTCTTCTTCATTACCGAAAGGCTGTGCTGCCAAAGCTTCTTTAGCTTCGGTTTCGGACATCGTTGGCTCTATTTCTTCTGAAACTCCTGTCAGAACTTTCAGATTCTGTTCAAAATCAAGAATATTTTTGTTGATCTCCAGCTTATCATGATTAAGTTGGATAACTATGCTCTGTAATCTGACAGCATCTTTAAGAGAAACATTTCCTTTGGAAGACTGCACACGGTAAGCATCTAAGAGATCATTCATATATCCCAGCTGCCTGTTGGTGTTTTCCAGTTTTAGTTTTTCATAATAAAGATTGAAATAAGCAGAACGAAGCTGATATCGTAAATCTACCAGCAATTGGGAAAACTGAAGCTGGGCCAGTTCTTTATTGGACCTGGCAAAAGCAATTTCATTTTTCTTTTTGCCACCCATATAAATCAATTGAGTAATACCTGCTCCCTTAGAATGTCCTACATCAAAAAACTTTTTGTCCTGCGGATTGTAAGCATTGAACTGTCCGCTTAATTGAGGTAATTCCCAGATTTTAGCCTGCAGAATATCCGCATCAGCCATATTGATATTGTATTGTTCGGCGAGCAGCTGGAGGTTGTTCTTCTGAAACGCTTCTTCGCATTCCAAAAGAGACATCTGCTGTTGTGCCGCCATGAATGAGGAAACGGCGAGGCACAGCACTGCAATTCTGTTCATTATTTTTATTTTTAAATTACAAAATTGCTTTGATGCGATTAAAAGAAACTTAAATGACGCTTAAAAAAATATTAAAATAGGCTTGAGCAGGCCGTTTATCCAATAAATCACCAGATAAAACAAGTGAATTTTTCTCTAATTATTGAATTTTTATTAAAAAATCAATCGTAGGTTTAACAAAAAAACAACTGTTTTATATCAGTTGTTTTTCATTTATTTTTTAAAACTTAGGGTAAACTTATTGATGAAATCTGCTGGTGAAGAGTATAGAATGTCTGCATCATGATATTCCAGAATCCTTTTGACAATTCTAAGACCTAAACCAGAGCCTGCTATATTCTGTGCATTGTTTCCTCTTGTGAACGCTTCAAAAAGTTTAGTCTGCTCATCTTCAGAAATCGTGTTACCATGGGAAATTACTTCAACAGAAAGATTATCATTGGTTTCAGTAATCAGGACTTTCACCTCCGTATTGTCTGAATACACAGCAGCGTTTTTAAACAGGTTGATAAAGACAATCACCAATAATGACTGAATTCCCTTGATGGTTAAGAATGCATTTTCAAAACTATTTTCATTGATCAGAAAATCCAGTTTCAGTTGTGGATAACTTTTCTCTACAGCTTCAAAAGCTTCAAAAATAACTTCATCAATTCTTACTTCCTCATAAATACTCTGGATATTTTCTTTATCAAATTTTGTCAGCAGCAAAAGCGAGTTGGTCAGATCGGACAGTTGATATACATCTCTCTGGATTTGCTTTAAAGATGATAATGTCTCCGGAGAATGTTCTTCAAACTTAATCAGGTTTTCCAGTTGAAAGGCCATTCTTGTTATTGGGGTTCTGATCTCATGCGAAGCACTGGCAGTAAAATCTTTTTGGGACTGAAATACATCATCCAGCCTTCCAATCATTGTATTAAAGGATTTTGCCAGAACGCTTACTTCATCATTGGATTGCTCTACCGGAATCTGCGTGGTGAGTTTATGAGCCGTAACTTCAGAGATTTCTTTGTTCAGGTCTTCCAGAGGTCGGAGAAATTTTTCGACAAAATAATAACTGAAAAAACCGATGAGCATAGTACTCATCACATACGCTGTTATCAAAAGATATTTAAGATAACCTAATTTGGATTTTCCATTGGTATCAAAGGCACTTGTAAGGATATAGTAATTTTCACCGTTGATATTCCTGAGCGCAGCGTAGATTTCCGGGACGGTTTTTTCAGTATAGATAATCTTCTTTTTATCCAGCTCTTTAAGCATGGCACTGTCCCAAATGACATTCCGGTCTTTAATCGTGCTGTAGATGAGTTCTTTTTTTTCGTTGAAAATTAAAATCTTTTCATTCAAAAGGATATTATCTGAATTTTCATTGAAAAAAACTGGTGCTTCTTCTTCAAAGTCTTTGGATTTTGAAATGAAATGAGAAGTAAACTCAAGCCTCTGCCTGAATCTTTCTTTAAACTCATCTCTTCTGAAATCATTAAACGATAAATAAATGACTGCCATCACCATCCCAAATAATAATGAAAAGGCGATACTGATCGTTAGGGCTATCTTTCTCTTTAAAGACATTTATAATGGACTTAGGTAGTATCCGAAACCTGAACGGGTGTGGATCAGTTTTATTTTAAAATCTTTATCAATCTTTTTCCTCAGAAAATTGATATAAACTTCTACGGTATTGGTATTCGTATTAAAATTGTGTTCCCATACATGTTCTGTAATCTGTTGTTTGGAAACCGTTCTTCCCTGCGCTTCCGCAAGATAAACCAACAGCTGGAATTCTTTTAATGTAAGTGTTATTTCATTTCCTCCACGATAGACCTTCTGTTCTGTTTTATTGATAATAAGGTCGTCAACTCTTAGAATATCCTGATCTGAATTATCAGAAGGTGCCTTTCTTCTCAACAGCGAATTGATTCTTAGCAGAAGTTCTTCAAACTGAAAAGGTTTTACCAGATAATCATCGGCCAGTCTTGTGAAAGCATCTTTTTTATCAGAGATATCCCCATAAGCAGAGATGATAATGATGGGGGTATTTTTGTCAAAAGAGCGGATCGTCTGGCAGACATCAAGTCCATTTATCTTAGGAACATTAATATCGAGTAAATACAGATCATAACTACTGTTTTTTATCTGGCGGAGAAAAGTTTCCCCGTCATAGATTTTATCACAATTAAAATTATTTGATTCTAAAAATCTGCACAATTCTGCAGACAGAATGAGATCATCTTCCAGTAAAAGAATATTCATCAAAAATTTATTTTACACGAATTTAACGAAAATTTTATGATTGTGATTGTAAAGATGAAGTAAAAATTGGATCGACCTACAATATATTAAGCCCAACAGTTGGAGCTCCGTTGGAAGCGTTTGAATAAAATTAAAGAATTTTATGAAGCGAAAAACCTTTTTCACTTAGTATGTATTCTATATATTAAAGAAGTTTTAGAAAATGAAGATTCCCGCAATAGTGATTAAAAAAATATTTGTATACTTGTAAAGATCAACATATTAAAAACTAACAATTTAATATAAAAAAAAAACATTATGAAAAAAATCTATTTGCAGCACTTTTAGTTGCTGGAACAACTTTAGGGTTCGCTAAAGAAGTAAAAACAGAAGGTAATAAACCCAACGAAAAATCTTTTGCTACAAAAATTTTAAAGAAGGATTCTAAATTTCCCCTTCACGTCTTTTATTATTATACGACTTCTAATCCAGATGGAACAATAGATATGCATGTTGTTGATATGTGGATAGATGTTCCTATGTAGACAAAAATAGAGACTCTCGGAGAATATCAAAAATACTATATTACAAAAATGTAAGATAGGAGTCTAAAGAGAGTTTTTCGGATAGTCTCCTCTATTTTTTAATTAAAATTAATATAAAATGAAGATTTTATTTTCTATATGCTTTAGCTTGCTGTGTTCATTTGGATTTGCCCAAAATTCTGTTGAAAATAATACTCAGAAAGGAAATTTGATAAACAGTGTTTTTTATGAAGAATTACCAATTACTAATTTGGATGACTTAAAAGATATTCCAAAACAGTATCAGGAAATGATAAAAACAAGCAAACAAATTCCTAAATATTATGAACTATTATTTAATGGATCCGAAGCTTTGTATAAAAAGGAAGAGAAAAAGAGAGAAAACCCAGAGGATTTGAACACTGGAAATATGCAAATGAAAGAAACGGTAATTAAATTTGGTGGAATTGCTGAAATGTACAAAAACTTTAAAACAAAAACTTCAGTATCTTCAAGAACTATATTAGACAAAGAATTTTTAGTTTCAGAAAATCTTCAAAAAATTAATTGGGAATTAATTAATGAAACAAAAACAATAGGCAGTATTGACTGTAGAAAAGCACAAGCAAAAATAGGAGGAGATTTGATAGAGGCTTGGTATGCTCCCGGCATTCCTACTATGGCTGGACCAAGTATTTATTGGGGATTACCCGGGCTCATTGTAGAAGTTAGAAATAAGACACAACATTATTTAGCAATTCAAATCAAAGAGAATATAGCTGGTACGATAACAATACCAACAAAAGGTGAAAAAATAAGCCCTCAAGAGTTTCAAAAAAAGGTAATACAACATGCTGAAGATTATAAAAAAACAATGCCTCCAATGACTTTCGGCAGAAATTAGGAATCAAATTAAATATTCAAAATCTCCATAAAGTTTATGGAGATTAATTTTTGTAAAAGCTTTTAAATCATATGAAGAGTTCTATTTTTCTTATTTTCTGTTTTCCTGTTTTCTTTTTTTCTCAGATAAAAGTTAATGGAAAAATTTTAAATAAAAATCATAATCCTGTGGAAGATGCTATTGTTCAGATATTAGACAATAACGGAAAAACACTTTCTTTTCAAAACTCTGATTCAAATGGTAATTTCACTTTTCAGGTTAACAAAGAGCCCTCTTATACATTAGAGGTTAATAAAATACTTTTCGAACCTCTAAAAAGGAACATTACTATAAGCAATGATCAAAAATCAGTAGAATTAGAAATAATTCTTTCAGAAAAAATAAATCAGGTTGAGGAAGTTAAGATTATCGGACAGGCTTCAGCTTTAAAGCAAAGCGGTGATACTATATCCTATAAAACAAAATACTTTACAACGGGTTCGGAACATAACCTTAAAGATATTCTTAATAAACTTCCAGGGTTTGAAGTAGGAAATGATGGGCAAATCAAAATAGGAGGAAAAAAAGTAGATAACCTTCTTGTAGATGGAAAGGACTTTTTTGGTGATAATCATCAACTTGCCACTGAAAATTTAGATGCAGATATGATTGATGATATTGCAGTTATCAATCATTATTCAGATAATGCGAAAATAAAGGACTTGGAACCTTCGGATAAAACAGCCATAAATATTGGAATCAAAAAAGAATATAAAGGTAAAATAACGGGAAATACTACTTTAATCTCTGCATATGAAGGACGCTACAAAGCCGGAGTAAACTTGTTTAAATTTGATAAAACTACAAACATGAGCTTTATAGGAAATTCAAACAATATAAATGATGAAGTAATTACATTTGATCAATACTTTCAAATGATTATTTCTTCTAAAAATGATTTTGTAAGCAAACGCAATGTTGGCAACACAGATTTTATAATGCCAACAACTCTTATTAGTGATGACAGGATGACGAAAAAATATAACAATTTTGGAGCATTGAATCTCACTTCTTATCTCTCAAAAAAGACAAAACTTAACATATACAGTATCTTTAATAATGTTAACCAAAATAAAAACATCCTAAATAATACGCTTTTTTTCGACCAAAATTCAAGTTACAGCACTACTGAAAATATAAAAACAAAAGAGCAATTATTTTTTAACCGAACAAGAGCCAATTTGGACTATTTAGTCTCAGATAACAGTCTACTTACATATAGTTTAGCATTTGATCCATACAGTGGAAAAAAAGACGTTCAAATAGATCAAACTTTTGGTAATATAGAAAATAGAATTGACGAAAAAGTACATGATACCCCTTATACGCTATCTCAACAATTAAGCTATACTTCTAAATTATCTCCAACAAAGCTTTTGGCTTTGTATATTTTCAATGACATTAATTACCAACAAAATAACTTTCAGTTAGATAACTTCCCCAATGTTTTAAATTTAGATTCTCCGTTACTACAGGATAAAAAATATAATCAGGAAACTTATGGACTTTTGAGTACTTATACCTTTAAGCCCAAAAAACTGATTTATTATATAGGATTAGGATATTCTTTAACTCAAGATAGTTTTTTATCTTCAATCGAAAACTCTCAATATTCAAATAACAATAAAATCAGTAGAAATTTCTTCAATACTGAATTTAGTATTTATAAGCGTAAAGGTTTTTTTCAATTTTCTTTACAGAATACACTTTTATACTATACTTCTTTGAACAGGCTTTTATACTTGCCAAAAGCCAATGTAAAATTTCAGTTAAATCAATTATCTGAACTTAATTTATCTTATCAGGTAAAGAATGATTTTGCAAATACTAATCAGACTTTTATACAACCCATACTGGATGATTATAACAGAATTCTGCAAAATAACATCTTGGATTTAGGACTTCCTATGCGAAGTCATAATTTCAGCGTTTATTTAAGATATTTCAATTTGTTTTCAGGTACTATATTAAATCTAAGTTTCAATTATACTAAAAATGAAAAATCAATTATAACCGCTAGCCAATTGCTTCCACAATATATTGTAATAAGCCAAGTTCTTAACTCAACACCTACACAAAACTGGTTTACAAATATTAATTTAGATAAGAAAGTTAGTTTCCTTAAAGCTAAAATAAAATTAAATGGGTCTTATTCACACTCAAATTCAATAAATATAATAGATCAAATAGAAAATCCTATTACTTCACAAAATATCATTTTAAAAGCAAGTTTAATGAGTGTTTTTAAAAATGGAATTTTTAATTATGAAATAGGAGTTTCTAAACAAAAAAATATAAGTAGCTATACAAATTTAAATAAAAAAATATCTAATGATAGAACTGAACTATTTGCAGATTTTGATGGTATTATTAATAAACATTTTAAATACTACTTCCGAAATCACTATAATATTTATATCTCTGAACAAAAACAGCATTTTTTAAAGACCGATTTTGAAATTTCTTATGATTATAGTAAAAAATGGGAATATAGTGTCATTGGAAATGATATTTTAAATTTTAATAAAACTCAAATTATCTTATCTACACTACAAAATGTAACTCTTCAAACAAGTATTATTCAAAGATTACCTGGATATATTGGCGTAAAAGTAAAATATAACTTATAAAACTCCTACAATATTACTTATCTATTGTAATTTAGCCCTGAGTCAGGGCTATTTTAATGACACTATACCCAGTGTATAAGTTCAAAATTAATTTCACCGCTTTATAGTGTGAACTTCCCATTTTGTAAAGTTCAAAGACAATATTAAACACTTACCTTTTTTATATGTAAGAACCAAAATACTTCAGAACATATAAATCTTCCGTGATTCTTTTAGAACTCAGCAAAATCCTGTTTCATGCGGTTCCTTTTGCAATGAGATTCCATCTAAAATTAGGGCATAAAAAATCCCGAAGAAATTCGGGAAAATTAAGAGCCAACTACGGGACTTGAACCCGTGACCTCTTCCTTACCAAGGAAGCACTCTACCGCTGAGCTAAGTCGGCATCAACTAAAAAAATCACACTAAGTAGCGTGATTTTCGTTGAGCGGAAGACGGGGGTCGAACCCGCGACATTCAGCTTGGAAGGCTGACGCTCTACCAACTGAGCTACTTCCGCAATTTTGTTTCCAAAACTATTGGTAAACGCTGTGCAAAACTAAGAAAACTTATTTAATCTTGCAAGTTTTTTTTATAAAAATATAAAGTGGGGAGAGCAGGATTCGAACCTACGAAGCCGAAGCAACTGAGTTACAGTCAGTCCCATTTAGCCACTCTGGAATCTCCCCAGATATTTTATATTAAAATGAGCCTCCAGAGGGATTCGAACCCACGACCCCGAGATTACAAATCACGTGCTCTGGCCAACTGAGCTATGGAGGCATTTTAATAAAGGACTGAAACTGATCGAGAAACTCTACTCTACACATTCCAGTGTTAAAAAAATCACTCTTAATTGTGTGATTCTATTGAGCGGAAGACGGGGGTCGAACCCGCGACATTCAGCTTGGAAGGCTGACGCTCTACCAACTGAGCTACTTCCGCAATTTTGTTTCCAAAACTATTGGTAAACGCTGTGCAAAACTAAGAAAACTTATTTAATCTTGCAAGTTTTTTTTATAAAAATATAAAGTGGGGAGAGCAGGATTCGAACCTACGAAGCCGAAGCAACTGAGTTACAGTCAGTCCCATTTAGCCACTCTGGAATCTCCCCAGATATTTTATATTAAAATGAGCCTCCAGAGGGATTCGAACCCACGACCCCGAGATTACAAATCACGTGCTCTGGCCAACTGAGCTATGGAGGCAAATATAAAAAAGAATTCAAAAGATCGCTGTTCCTTTTTTGCGAGTGCAAATATAGAACGGATTTTTTGAATTCTCAAATTTTTTATAAACTTTTTTTAACTTTTTTTTCTACGCCATTTCTTTTTTCTTGATTAATAGCTTTTTAGCAGTATCAACGCAAAGGTCCAGACTTTCTTCAAAACTTGTAGTGGTCTTCTTTACTACGATATCGTCTCCCGGAACCGCTAAAATAATCTCGGCAGTTTTGTTGGCTTTATCCGAATTATTTTCAACTTTCAAGAACACCTTACACTCCTGAATTTTGTCATAGAAGGTATCCAATTTACTTACTTTTTTGTCGATGTGTGATTCTAGTGGTTCGTGTGGAGTTAAACCAATTGATTGTACTGAAATCTTCATAATTCTTCTTTTTTTGATGCTCGAGGGTGAGCCTGATTAAACACTTTTTTCAATTGTTCAATATTAGCATTCGTATAGACTTGAGTACTGGCAAGGCTGGAATGCCCTAATATTTTTTTCACTTTGGAGATCTCCGCCCCATTATCCAATACGTGGGTAGCAAAGCTATGCCGAAGGATGTGAGGACTTTTTTTTTCTTTCGTTGTTACAAGACTAAGGTACTTATTAACTACCACATAAACAAATTTTTCATTGAGTTTTTTCCCTTTCTTATTGACGAAAAAATATGATTTAAATTCTGTCTGCGGATTTCTTATTTCCAGATAACTTTTCAGAAGTTCAGACAATTCATTGGAAATGGGAATTACCCTTTCTTTGTTCCCTTTTCCTATTACTTTTAATTCATTTCCATATAAGTCAACATTCTCAAATATCAGGCCACAAAGTTCCGCTTTACGCATTCCCGTCTGATAAAGAACCTCCATAATGCACTTTTCAAGCACGTCATGTACCTGTTCAAAAACTCTTTCATTGAGATCTGTCATTTCCTCTTTAGACATAGGAATCTGTTTTTCAGCATAAAACTTCAGGGAAGAAATCCCTTCAACGGGAGAAACTGTAATTTCACCTATTTTTAAAAGAAAAAGATAAAAACTGCGGAGAGAAGATAATTTTCTATTGATACTTCTTTTCGAAATGTCGTTTTCACTCAGTTCGACAATAAAATTCCGGATAATTTTTTTGTCTGCCTTGGCTAAATTGTCAGAAGATTCTGTTCGGAGAAAGAAATGGGAAAAGTCTTCAAGGTCTTTTTTGTAGCTTGTGATGGTATGAGGAGAATATCTTTTTTCGAATTGTAAGTATTCTAAAAACTTTTCCAGCATCATAGGGTATAAAAATAAAAATTCACTCCTCAAATATAAGAATTTAAGAAGTGAATTAATATATGGTTAAGAAAAAATCTTAAGCCTGCTCTTCTTTGCTAAGCGCTCTTTGTTTGTAAGCCGCTTTTAGTCTAGCTTGTCTCAAAGTTACAGAAGGCTTAATAAACTGTTGTCTAGATCTTAATTGACGAACAGTTCCTGTTTTATCAAATTTTCTCTTGTATTTTTTTAAAGCTCTGTCGATGGATTCACCATCTTTTACTGGAATTATTAACATATTTTACATCTCATTTTGGATTGCAAAAGTAGACATTTTTTATCAGAACACAAAATATATTGCCATAAACAATCACTAATCCACCCTATAACTGTTTAAAAACCCCGTATTAAAGCCTGTTAACAAACAATAATATTTTTATCACAATCACTGGATATTCAATTCTTACTACCTTCAGGTTACTCATTTTATTTCGTAATTTCTATTAAAACCATCGATATTAATGAAATGTAAACAAAAAGCACTATCTTTGTATTCACTTTATTCATGGGGTTGACTGGTTTCGACAGCAAGACCAATGGGTAAGTAAGCATGCAGAGAACCGTAGCGCGATCTCTATAATCCCTTGCTACAAAATTTTAACTGGCAACGAAGAGTTCGCTCTTGCAGCTTAATATCGAAGTATAGTAGATCAAGCGTTTTCCCGAAGATTTTAGTAGGGAAGCAAGATATTCCACAAATGCTCTGTTCTGCAGCGTTTGATCCTGGGATATAGGAATGCAGAAATAAGGTTTTAGAAGCTTTGGCTAAAGCTCGAAAATTTCAGAAGATAAGCTGGTCGTTGGGTGTCTATCCTCTGCTTCCAGTCGAAAACCAATGGTAGAATAAGCATGTAGAAAGCTTATGTATTGCTTGTTTGGACGAGGGTTCGAATCCCTCCAACTCCACTTAAAACCCTGTAAATTATTGATTTACAGGGTTTTTTATTTCAAGGTGCTATTTTAGGTGCCATTAATTTTCAATTCAATATAATTTGCACTGTTTGCGTAATATCGTTTTATAAGTTGCTGATATTATCTTATCAGCATCAATCATTCCACCATAATTAATCATAGTTTATATCATCAAATACCATTGCATAAACCTCCTTTACTAAAGTTATTATAGTAAGAAGATAGTTATAGAGAAAAATAAAGGATAATGTTTGTAAAAATAATAATACAATAGATTTTACTTTACTGTAGTCAATATCTCCCGTTTCAATAAATTCTTTGACTTCCTTAACAACTTGTAAACCTTGCAAATTTGCTTTCATTAAAAATATATATAGTAATAAAAAAACTATTGATATAATTGCAATAGCAACCGAAAACAAAATAAGAGTTGTAATTTGTTCTGTAAAATCTTTATATCTTTTGAGATAAGATTGGGCTTCATCACTTTGATTACGGCTCATCTGATTTTTTCTCTTGGAATAATTTTCAGTTACAACAAAAATTACAGAAAAAAGCAGACCGGAAAATATGCTAATTGCACTTATAATATTTGAAATGATGTCATTGTCAATAGTAACACCAAATAGTAAAAAGATAATTGAAAGCATTATAGGAAAAAAAAGATGCCAAAATATTGTATAGAATATCTTTGGACTTACTCGAATTTCAGAGAAGCCATCTTTTAATAATTCTATTAAATTAAATTTTGAAAACATTTAATTTTTATATCCTATTTCCCTTTTTATTTTATTCAGAATACCGTCTGTGAATTTTTTAATTTTCACATAATCATAATGATGTGTTTCATTTGATTTTATTTCATCGGGTAAGAATATTGTTGGTGTAATATCCAACGTCTTATTTATACCTACATTTGCTAAATGCCCGTCTTCATCCTTATAATAAGCTTTCAGGTCGTATCCGTTTTGTTCTGATATATCAAGATCTTCTAAGTTAGCACCAATTAATTTATTTATACCTTGACCTTTCAATTTGCTCCAAAAATCTGTAACGTTGTGTTTAAAACCACTTACTGTAACGGTGATTTTGAGATTTTTTTCATCTGCGAAAATTGGGTTAATTATTTTTCTTTTACCTCTTGAAATATTATCTTTAATAATTTTCATCTCGTAGACGTGGCTATTTTTGAGATATTGATCTTTTATATCTTTTGGAGTGAATGGTGAATAAACTAAAGTAAAACCGTAACCAGTAATAAATTTACGTAGTACTATCTTAAACAATTCCGAAACCGTATAATCCGAATAACTTTGTATCATTAAAATTCCGGAATTATGATCAAAAGGAGTCCAAAGTTTTACAAAAAACGGGACTGATGCAATTTGATCCAATCCTATCTTTCCTTTTTCTTCAATAGCATTATTTAAATCATAGATGGTTTCTAAGTTACCGATGCTTCCGCCAAAAATTTCCCCATCTATAATATTTTGAGTACTTCTGGGCGTGAAATTATTGTCATTTGTTGTAGAAATACTTTTAGTCCCTTTACCGTCAGTTTTAAATTTACCATCAAACAAGCCTCTGTAGTCAGAAATAAACTGTAAATATGCTTCTTCCTTCTCTTCTCCTATACTCTTAAACAGATCCTTAAAATTTAAAAATTCTTTAGATCTCGAATTTCGTTTCTTTATTGCAATTTTGAAAATTTCTAATTTTAAATTTTGTGCCATATATAGTTTTCCTTGGTTAAGTCTTCTTGTGGAATATTTTAAATTTGTTATTCAAAATAAACTCTTAAATCGCTCATATTTTCATTTTGAAAAATAATTTTCCTAATATCGTGTATAGAAAATTTATTTGGTAAGTTATCTGCAATTCTTTCTAGAAAAGGATTAGCTCTCTGATATGGAATTCCATATTCAAAAAGTTTATTCATAATAACAAGTGTTTCGTGAGTAGGATTATCTATACCTATAAATTTGGAATAAAACTGAGCTTTTTTCCTCTTAGCCTCAACAATGACTTCAGTAGGAATTAAATTTTTATTCGTGTGTTTTTTGTACAAATCATCTACATCAATTATAAAATTAATTAACGGTATTATCTTGAATGGTAAAAAGCTGTAAATCATATCAATTAAAATTGATATAATTTGAGATTTGAATTTCTGTTTGTTTTTTGAATGTAATTCATTAACCATTGAACCAAATGTATTAAATCGGGAACTTAAAATTGTATTAAGACTATTTATATCTGTTCCGCCGATAAGTTTCCCTATTATACCGAGAAGAAGAACATTTTTCGTATTGGCTACGTACTCAAGTAAAATTGTAAATTGATTAACTGTAAAACCGTGATTGTTTAAGAGCGAAATAATTTCCTTTGAAGGAACATTAGAATAACTCGAATTTTCTAAATGTTTTTGTAATTTATCTTCGTGCGAAGTTTTACCTTCAGTATTTTTTTCTTTATCAAAATTTTCATCTCTATTTATTTCAATAATATCTGATTTATTTTCTAATAGGAATTCAATATTAATATTTTCATAAGATACGTTTGCATTTTCAAATTGCTTTTGATGCTTCTCAAAATAATATATATTTCCAACCTTATGCTCTCCTAATCTGCCCGCACGTCCAATTAAATTTTTATATTTGACTAAATTTTTATCTCCTAAAATATCTCTCGAACTGTATATATAGATATTTTTTGTAGGCGTATTAACCCCTTCAATGACAGAATTAGTAGCTAATACATTTTTTAGTTGGTTTGATTTGAAAAGATCAATTACTTTTTTCTGAATAAATTTAGGCATAGGACCATAATGTATACCAATACCAGATTTTAGAGCTTGAATAGGTAACCATTCCGAATGAAAATCTTCTTGTACTCTTTGTATCCAACTATCATTTAATTCAATCGAATTTTTGATTGATTTTAATTTTGAAAGATAAATTCTTTCTAATTCTTTGGGAGAATTAAAATATACAAGGTTTGTTATTTCGTTTTTTGATATTTCTTGATATATTGTTTGATCTAATTTTTTTATACTGTTAAAGCTCTTTGCTACAGGAGCATAATCAGATTTTAGAACTTGAAAAGTAAAATTTTCTAAACCTGTAATAGAATTAACTAATGGCATTAACAATATAATCTTTTCTGAGTTTTCTATTGTATCAATAAAAGAACGGTTTAAAATAACCTCTCTACTTCCTTTAATTGAATCTGTCAGTTTATAAGCCTCATCAATTACAAATAGATCAATTTTTTCTTTATAGAATCCCTTCAAATTATAATATTTTTCCTGAGTCCCGATGAAAATGCTCTTTTCAGAAATGACTTCTAAGCTTTTTACAGAATCAAAAATAATATAATCTAAAGCTGTAAAAAGTAATTTAAAATCATCCAACAATTCATCAGCCAAAGAATTTGTAGGAACAATAAATACAACTTTATTTGGTTGATTATTAAAAATAAACTCCTTAATCAACATTGTTTTACCAAAGCTGGTGGGAGCTGAAACAATGCACCGCCGGTTTTCAAGAATTCCATTATAGATTTTAAGCTGTTCAGAAGTAAATGAAATCTTCGAATTATGGCTCAGCTGGTTTGTTTCCTGAATAAATTCAAGTTGTTTGGAAAAAAAAGAATTGTCCAAATTTTCTTTATAGTATGGTGACAAATCATAGAGAAATAGATCTTCTAATTCTACTTTTATTTTTTTTTCATCAAGAATTTTTATAACTTCTTCACGATTATTCTGATTCAGTATTGTTTCTTCAGAGTTTATCACGATATTATTTCTTTAATTATTAAATCTAATGCTTTTCGTTGTGCTTTAAAGATCAATTCATTTTTTGACTCTATTGGTAGATGATATAAATGTATTTTATAATGAGTTGGAAAATTGGAAATAGCAACTTTATCAATCAGATTATAAGACGTATCATACTTTTTTATATCAGTTTCAGATGTATGCAGAACAAATCCAGATAATGTAAGAGGCATCTTTTTTATATCCTCAGATGTCTTTTCTGATATTTCTCCTGTAATACCCTTTAATATTATGACACTATCAGTATTTAAGATATTTTTTATATAATCTTCTAATTTACTTTTAAATGAAACATCTTTTATAATTTTACCTACACCTCCATATAATAAACTATAAAACTTTGCTTCACCTAAAACCAAACTACTATTCGAAAACATACAAACATCTGCTCCTGTAGAGATTTTAGTCAGATTTTCATTTACTGAGATAACACCTGTTACTAAGTCTTTATCTATATAATCTATATTTAATCTTGCCAATAATGCTTCAGCAAAAAAAGAATAATATGTTTCATTCTTATTGTCTGAAATAAACTTTCTGATTTCATCATCATCCACATCTTTCTCCCTGTTTTCAAACGAAGTTTCTATAAACCTTCGTAATTGCCTAAGTCTATCTTTTCGAGATAATGGTCTATCTTTTTGAAACAAATAATTAAGATTAGTTTCTTCATACATTATATCAAGAATATAGGAATCTAGATCTTCGAATGTCAAAGAATGTTCGTAAATAGAAAAATTATATTTTCCACAACTACTTTTTTTCTTTTCCGCAATACTAAAACTCATAAATCTATTTAATCAATTTTTCAGTAGACAAACGCAATCAAAGCAAATTTTGTCATTGGTTAGTCATTTTTTTTAAGAAGTTATCAATAATATCTTCATTTTTTTAAAGCTTGAAAAATACTAAAAATAAAGGAAAAGAAAATACGGAAAACCATAAAACATAAATAATAAAAACAAGTAATTCAAAATTCCAATTACTTCTTTGAAATGAAAATCATTAGATACATTTCTATAAAGCTCTAAAATTCAAATATTTAAATAATATTTTATTCAAATACACAGTAATAAATGTAAAGTTTAAGCCAACTTAAAATATATTATTTACTTTAACTAGGAAGTTTTATGGATATAGATAAGCCTACTAAATCCATCAAATGATAAGTTATCATCAAACTTGGTAATAATATAATACCTGCATAAACTATTATTCCTCACAAAAAAATCCTAACTTTCGTCAGGATTTTTTACTTTTAATTTCTTTAATATCGTATTTCTTATCTGGGATCGGCTCATTAGGAAGAAAATCTTTTATGGAGCATCCTAATGCTATTGCAATTAGATTTAGATGGATTAAATTATATTTTGCTTTTTTAGATGGTGCTTCTATCTGTGATATAAATCCAATATTCTTCCCAATAGAAAGAGAAAGTTCCTCTTGGGTAATATTCTTTGATTCTCGTATTTCTTTAACACGTTTTATAACATATCTTTCTATTTCATCTAATGATTCATTCATAAATCAAAGTGAATGAAAAACATCAAAAAATATTATGTACTATAGTACATATTTTGTAAAATATTTTTATATTTGTAAAATAAGTTATTGAAATGTAACTTTGCGATACTTCAAAGAAATATAGAAGCTATTGCTTAGAATCTCGAACTGAAAACTGGTAATTTTTAATATGCGAGAGGATAAGTAAAGTAGCTCACGACCTAGGCGTGAGCTCACTTATCTGCATATAAGGTATACCAGTGCCCCAGTTCGGATATGTTGAGTTTCACGCCATTTATTTGGAGGCAAGATGTAGTGAGATAGTGAAGAAAATGGTACAGATAACTCATTCGGGTATCTAAGCAGTTCTTTTAGCAATAATTAAGCTGAAAAATACTGCTTATGAAGACAACAAACTCACAACCCAAAAAATTGACTGATTTTCAGCTATATGTACAGCTGAAAAAAGGTAATCCAGCCTCATTAGAACATATTCATTTAAGGTACAAAAGACTTCTCTTCTGGATCGGAAAACAAATGCTTGACGATGATTTTGTCGTGGAAACACTGGTGCAGGATACATTCCTTAAACTCTGGTTACACCGTGATTCCATTGAAACTCCAAATCATATTCTTGGCTTTTTGCGGTTTGTTTTGAAAAGAGATTGTATAACGTATTTCAACACTCCCAAAAATAAATTCGCACGATTAACGGCATCACTTGAAAATTTTGAGAACTATCAGGATTATCTTATAGGTTTTGATCCCCAGAATGATAAAGAGAATCTCCTCAATCAGGAATCTGAACAAAAGAAATTTGATGAAGTTAAAAAGGTTGTAAACGTACTCGATCCCAAAAGAAAACACCTTATTGAACTTTGTCTTGAATATGGTTTTCAATACAAACCAATCGCAGAAGCAATGGGAAGTAGTGTGACAAGCATCAGCAATGAGGTGAGCAGAGCTATAAATGATCTTCGGAAAATTCTTAATAGAAGTTCTCTAGAACTTCCAACGGAAAAAGCTTCCGGCAACAAAGAGCAAACTGAAAAACTCAGTAGTCAGCAAATCGACATTATAAATAGAAGATTTGAACAGAAATCTTCATTTGCAGTCATTGCTCGAGAACTCAAACTTTCTGAAAAAGAAGTCCATCAGGAGTTTCTTTGTGCTTATCAATATTTACAGAATCGAAATAACTCTGAAATAACTACCTGATATGGAAGAATCAACAATTACACTCACACGAAAAATTCAGTTATTGATCGATGTTCCATCCGATCAAAAAAATGAAATGTGGGAAAAACTTTATCGGTATCAGAACCGTTGTTTCCGAGCGGCAAACTTAATTTCTTCCCATTTATATATTCAAGAAATGATCAAGGATTTCTTTTACCTCACCGAAGAAATACAATACAAGTTAGTTGATGAAAAAAAAGATCAGATGGGAATGTTTAATCGTTCGAAAACTGGCACTACAGCACGAATGGTGTTTGATCGTTTCAAAGGGGAAATTCCGACAGATATTCTGGGAAGCCTTAACAATACAATTCAATCAACTTTCTCTAAAAACAAAGCCGATTATTGGCAGGGAGCAAAATCACTTAGAAATTATAAAAGAGACATTCCAATCCCACTTCCGGTTAAATGCATCAGCAAAATGAAATATGATCCTGATAAGAAAGCCTTTTGCTTCAATATGTTTGCGATTCCTGTCAAAACATACTTAGGAAAAGATTATACTGATAAGCGAGCGATAATGGAACGCCTGCTAAAAGGAGACATAAAGCTATGCACCTCACAGATCCAACTGAAAGACAGGAAAATATTCTGGCTCGCAGTTTTTGAATTTGAAAAGGAAGAGCATCTTTTAAACCCCGAAATTATTGCTGAAGCTTACCTATCTCTGGAACATCCAATAGTTGCAAAAGCAAACAATACGCGAATTAACATCGGCTCAAAGGAGGAGTTTTTGTATCGCAGGCTCGCAATTCAGGCAAGTCAAAAAAGGATTCAGGAGGGTATCGCCTATTCCCGTTCAGGAAATGGAGTAAAACGTAAACAGAAAGCATTGTACAAAACAGAAAATCTTGAAAGCAAATATGTAAGTCATAGGCTTCACCTATACAGCCGAAAACTTATCGATTTCTGTATCAAACAACAGGCAGGCACACTCGTTCTTAAAAATCAGGAGGACAAAATTGGGATTGCAAAAGAACAGGAGTTTGTAATTCGCAACTGGAGTTATTATGAATTGCAGACGAAAATAAAATATAAAGCAGAAAAAGCCGGTATCGAATTGATCATCGGATAGAAATAAAATAACGAGGGTGCTTGTACACCCGTAGGGTGAGGTCTTGAACACTCACTAAATACTTAACTGTATATACAACGGCGTGGGTTCTTTTTCTACCTCAAGATAGCATAGGAACATAGAAATATCTAACAATTATAAAGAAATTACTAACTTCCATTAAAGAGAAGATTTTAACTATCAAGAAGTAAAAATTTTCATAATATTTTTTTATTTAAATTAGTCAATACTTATAACTTAAAAAAAAATTATTAAAATTAAAACTCTATTCTTCTGTCATTCGTTTTAAATAATTTAAAATGTTCTCTTTTATTCCCAATACTAAACACTCCGTACTTCCTCTAAATTTCAACAATGGTTTATATGACAAACTTGCATATTTCTTTTTTAATTTGACTTCAATTTTCATAGCTTCTTCTCCAATTTCAATTTTTTTTGAAAATAATCGTGTATATGAATATGGTAATTCACCTTTTAATGTCCTTGTTTCAATATCAGTAATTGTAACACCAAATTTTAAGAATTTTTCATTGTTTCCGTAGCATTCAATTAAATATATATATTTGCTTTTATCATACCATATACTTTTATGAAATCCACTTTTATGACTATTGTCACATTTTGGACAACCTCTGTTTTCTGCGTAGTGAGCACGTGGTCTCATATCAAATTCACCGTGCTCTGGACAAATTATTATTACTCTAGATTCGGTTGTTTTATAAACTACCTTTGAATAATCATATTTGTTACCATGAATTTCTTTAGATCTTCTTAAAAAATCTTCTAATGTCGTTCTTTGTGCCATAATTTTCTATAAGCTAGCTGATAGCCATTTGCAGTTTGGTGAATTGACAAACCATGAAGTGCTAAACCTCATTTGAAATGCTGATGATTATTTTATTAGTTGTTTAAATTCTGTCGCATATTTTTCTGCTAATTCTCTGCTATTTTCGATACTTATTGTTTCTCTATTCCATTTCGCTTTTGTTGTCCAATTATATGAACCGTGTACTATTGTTTTCAAGTCAATTATGCAAAATTTATGATGCATGATATTCTGATAGATTCCTGTTTTATGAACTCGTTTTGTTTCAAAATATTTCTCGTATTGAAAACCATTTTTAGCATTTATTTCATCGTCAAGTATAACCAAGCGGACATTTATTCCATTTTGCTTTTGTTCATAGAGTTCCCTCATTAAATCTTTGTCAGTAAACCAAGCTACTGCTACCCATATAGTAAATTTTGCAAGTCTAATTTGTTCGATTATTTGCCTTTGAATTTCTTCGAAATGCACTTCTACTTCAATGTCATCCGGTAATTCAGCACCAATGATTTTATATTTACCATCAATATCTTCAAGTCTATAACCGTCTTGCTGTAATAATACATTTATTTTTTCAACAGCAGTTGCAATATCCTTATTTACATCTTTCGCAAAGTGTCTTGGGTCAAAAACTATTTCTAATAATTGAATTAATTCTTTTTGTCCATTGATTTCAGTAAGTTTTTCTATTATATAAGCATTTCGGCTTAATTTTCGTGGCATTCCGCCTTCTTCCCATTTATAAACATCTTTAAAACCAACTTGATTAAAAAGTTTCAAAATTAATGGTCCAGAAAGTCCAGGAGTCAAACCATTGTCGCCTGATATAAATTCTTTAATGCTTTCTATTGTTAGGTCGGAAAGTTTCATTTGCTTTTAGTCTAGGTTTAAATTGTAGCTTATCAAAATAAAAATCCAATTTGCAGAATAGTGGAAATATAACTTTATACTTAATTCTACATTTTGCAAAACCTATGTTTGGCGAGATTTAGTTTTTGGAATTGGAGGAAAAGTTACAATTTTACCGAGCCCTTTGTAAATGGCATCTCTACATTTTTTCTTATAATTATCGTTATCATTTTCTTTTAAATATTTAATAACAAAAAATAAATCCGACGTTTTTACTAATGCTATTTTTTCTCTTTCAGCACCAATTTTGCACTTTTCTGTAAAATCTAAAGTTCTCGAATTTGGTTCAGATAATCTTTGAGGGTTTCCAAATAAAATACCGAAAGCTTTTTCTTGAACTTCATCTCTTGCAAAATCAGCATTTAAAGATTCTAAGAGTTGTCTAAATTTTGTGATATTAATATCTTTAGTATCTTTTCCCTCACATTCACCTATGAATCGGTGCTTTTCGGGACTTACTATGACTTGATCAAGTTCTAATACGCCATCTTCATAATTTTGTGCTTCGTAGCCCAAAATATTTAGAGCATTAGTTACCGCATCCTCCAATGGTTTACCCGATTCGAAAAGTAAATCTTTAATTTTATTTTCTTCAAGCAGTAAATCATTGTATTTAATATTGCTTTCTTTCAGCTCAAGTATCTTCTTATTATTAGTTTCGATAGATTTTTCAATAGATTTTGCTTTTGAAGTTACAAACTCATCTAACGAAGCCCAATCTGGGATAGGGGTTTTATTCGAATTACTTGTGAGATTTTTGTCAATTTCTAATAAATTTTGAATGAAGTTTTTACCAAAACTAACTCCTTCCTTTGTCCAAAAATATTTATCCTTTTCCTCATCGTACTTTGTGAAGTCTTTATTAAACTCTATCATCGGTAATGTTATCAAATGACCATTTCCAACTTTTTGAATTGAACCTAAAATTTTGTTTGTGTCTTTTCCGGTGTATACAATATTGCAGTTCTCTGAATTTTCTACGTAAGCTTTATAAACCAAATTCTTATTGTATTCTTTATTAAAATTAGCAAAAATCGAATTTCCCGTAAAAATTATTTTGTCACCAGATGCAGAGGTTAGCTTCCCAATACTAATTGGTAAAAAATCATAATTTGATGAGGAGGTTGTGTTGTATGTAGTTTGTCCTTTTCTGGGATGTGAAGTGCTTAAAGCAATAAGGAATGTATTTTTTTCACTTAAAAGTATAAAGATTGTTTTCCCAAGTTTAAGCATGTCAGTTAATTCTTTTTTCAAATGCTGCAACTTGTTAATAAAATTTGTCGAAGCTGACACATCATAACAACCGCCGCCACCTGATGAAAAGCTCACCCAACTATGACTACTTGGCTTTATTATTTCTGGACAAATAACAACAATATCAGCATCCATAAGGGATACGTTGGATGTTATATTTTTTTCAAAATTTGAATAACCTGGAATCTCAAATCCAAATGTAATGATATCTTTTTCCATATGTATTTTTCATGATGATAAATATTGCCTAGTGGTTGGGCGCTTGCCGAACAAGTAATTTCATTTATAGAACTTCCTATTGTAATTCTTATCACTAATTTAAAATTTATTTTGATGATTTGATAAATAAGCGCTTACAAATATTTATTATTTTTTAATTTTCTATGGATTTAAAAATGTTTTGTGAGAACAAATGCAGATAAAATGAACTCCATTGCTCTTATAAAAAATTGAAGTATTAATTCAATTATGAAAACATATTTTTAGTTTGGTGATCTTACATAGGAAAAATTTCCGGAATGAATAGATTCTTTTAACTCAAAGGCAAAAAGACACATTTTGACACTACTTGTATTTACAGTCTTTTTCTCCTCTTTTGCTTGCCAATTGGAATATCCTCAGTCATATAATTTGCATCATTAGTACCGAAACGTAGTATAGAGAAAAGCTGAACTGCCATCTCATTATTTTTAAAAATCTCATTAATAGCAGAGAATGGGATATTATTTTCTTTACAAATGTTTTCTGCAATCTGCCCCATTTCCGATATTAACTTTTGATTTTCTGTCCTGTCAATATTAGGATATTTATATCTTTCAAATTTGACCTTTCTTTTAAGAATATTGGTGACAGAATCTAAATATTTTTTCTTTTCTGAAGCAAAAACATTTGGCTCAGTCAATAGCACGGAATACTTATTTTTGAATGATTGAACTTCTTTATTTAAGCTATCAACTTTTGTACTGAGTTCAGCAATCTGTTTGGACTTAGATTCCAAGTCTGTTTTACTTTTTTGAATTGTGCTTCTATAGATTCGAAATGTTTTTTCATAATTCGCAATTGTTTTATCAGTATTGAGTCTTTTAAAACCCAAAAAATCATTTTCCTTTACAATCAGTTGCTGGGATTTATCTAAACTCATCTCAGATTTCATTTTGTTATACATTTCTTCCAAAACTTTGAGATCTTCTTCTTTCTTTTGAATCTTAAACTCAATAGCTTCCAATCTTCCTCTAGATCCAGAAATCCCCCTTTCCATATTCAGGCATTCAGCTGTCAGATCTTGCATTTTTGAATAGTGGTAAGATTGATGTTTAAGTGTTTTACCCGTTTCCAAATCTTGCCAATCAGCCACCAAATGAGCGTGGTAATTTGGCTTCCATTCTTTCGTGTCCTTATCGGTATGACCTTCATCTTTATGTATAGCAATTTGAAAAACACGGATTTTCAGTTCATCTTCCAGTCTTTTTGCCAAGTTTTGAAGTTCCAACATCGTCGTATTTTCTTTTATAACAACTACAGCTTCCCGAATTGGCATTGCATTCTTTTGCAATTTTCTTCCTGACTTAGCTTTGCAATATGCTTCAATCTTCTGCATTCTAATAGATATTTTCTGTTCTAACCAATATTCATTGTTTGGTGTCAGATCTTTACGGATGTAGTCGAAAGTTTTCTTTCTGAAATTATGAGTTTCAGAGTCCGATTTGACTGCCTTGAAATTTATCGAAGTCTTCATTAGTTTTCATCTTTGAAGTTTGTGCTATATGTTTCCAATCAAAATTGTTGTATAAAAATTATACAGCAATTAAATTTACCTGTGCATTTTTTACACACCTTCGTTAAAGACCTGCGTATTTTTTACACAGGTTGGTAAGAATCAACCTTATGCTATTTTACTCAGGTTGAAGCCTCGCAGAGCGTATTTGAAACTTTGTTGGGAGGAACGACCTTCAAAGTTGCGAATGCGCTCCTAACTTCTGCAGGTAGTTGGTAAAACATACAGCAAGCTTTATCAACGTTTCCTTTTAAAACCATTTAAATTTTTAAGTTCAGTTTCCTGATGTCTTATTTGCAATTCGTCCGCTTCAGGAAATTTTTCAGATTGTTTTCCTAATTTATTAACTACATCATTTTTTATTCGATGTATCAAAAATTCGTTGAGATCTTTATGGTTGGAATAAATTCCGGAGTAATCTTTTGCTTGCGAAAAAGATTTTATGATCTGAGATTTACATTTAATTCCTGCATTATCGTTGTCGAGAAACAGATTGATATCAGAGTAGTTTTTCAAACGTTCTATGGATTTGTTTAAAAGAGCAATGGAATTCATTACGAGAAGATCTCCGGCGAAAGATCTTTGCATTTCTATAAAAGACAAGGCATCCATAAAGCCTTCAAAAACCGCCACGGCTTTGATGTTTTTATCTTGAACATTTGATAAAGCCATTGCATTATTATTGAGATCGATTATTGAAATATCCTTTTTCAACAATGAACCTTTGTAAAATGAATTACGAAGCTCAAAGCCTCCGGATAAATTTTCGAATCCAATTGCGTAGAGTTTCTTTTCTCCGACTGTAAATCGTATTTCTTTAATGTGATCGTATATTTTTGAGGTCAAGCCTCGTCCCTGTAAATATTTTTTCAGGTTTGGATTCTCTAAATTCAGTATTCCATCAATTCTGTAATTTGGTTCCGACTTTTTAAAATGTTGTTGTTGCTGATGAAAAAAAGAAAAATTTTGTTTTTGTGCCCATTCCAGAACTTCATTGACCGAAGTTTTCAAATACTTTTTCATAAAATCGGTGTTATTCCCACCTATACCCTCTGAGTGAAGATACCAAGCGTTAATTTTTTTATCCAATTTAAAAGAGGCTTGGGATTCGCTGGCAAAGGGGTTGAGATACCAAGCTTCTTTTTCATTTTGTTTCGTGGGAAGGTGTCCGAGAGAAAGGAGGACTTCTTCCAACGATATGCTGTTAAATTTTTTGCAGTTCATTGTTATAATAATTAATGTTTTTTAATAATAAATAGAATATCCCCTGTTGGCGAAAGCGGATGAGTTTGTATTTGAGTAATTTTTGATGAATTGATGAGAAAGCTTTGGAAAAAATTGAATAACAATAATTTAAATCCTCATCAAAGTCTCATCGTCTCATCAAAGTGGAAATATTCTACTCATCATACTCTCATCAAAAACCAATATTAAAAAATTTGATGAGGCTTTTGATGAGATGTAACTAATTGATTTTATTTTCATTATCAATTAACTCATCATTTCATCAAATCTCTGAAGAATAAAATTTCTTTCTATTGTAAAATACCGTCCTGCTTTGTTCTGTTGGAAAAAACTCAAACCATAATCGAGGTCGTATTTTACATATGCCAAAGAATTACTTTGAGGTTCAAGTTTCCAGTTTTCTTTCAAGATTTTCCGGACATCATTGACTGTCCAATATTGTTTGCTGAACATCTTACCGAGCATATTGAAAATATCCTGAGGAATACAATGGATCTTGCTGTCTTCATTACTTTCGAAAAACTCATATAAAAGTTCGATAATCTTGGATTCCAGTTTATTGTTGTTCTTCCAAACCAATCTTTGAAGAGCCTTTGTTCTGATCTGTGAATCCGTGAACCACATCCTTGTCTGTTTATGACTGTGGAAAGGTCTTTGAATTAGGTATCGAAGAAAATACGGGATCTCTTCATTGAGATTTTTTAGAAATTCTGTGTTCTCGCTTTTGATTGATTTTACTTTGATAATCCAGAATCTGATCTCATTTTCATCGATCTGAATAAAGTTGTCCTCGTTATTGGAACAGAGAATGAATTTGCCAAAGAATTCGACTTCTTCACGGTCTTTTCCCTTTGCCTCCTTCTTATCTTTGTCAGTCGTCGAAAGATATTTTAAGCGTTCTGTGATTTCCTTTTTGTCAAAGAATACTTCGTCAATCGCAACGATCAGCATCGAAGTCCAATCTGAATTGAACTGACTGCTGAATGAGTCACCTTTGATGTAGGTCATATTTAATCCAAAGATGGATTTCAGCCATTTTATGAAAGTTGATTTTCCGGTAGATCTTTCCTTACTTACCAAACATAGAATAGGAAGTATCTGTGTTGGATATTCAAGCAATATCTTTATGTAATCTAAACCTAATTCTAATTGCTCTCCGAAAATATGCTCCATAAATTTAAGTGAGAATGGAATTTTGTTTTCTAAATCTTCAGAATTAGTATTTTCATTGATTGGTTGATAAGGAATCTCATTATAAATATTGTAGAATCCGTCAATGATCTGCTTGTAGTCAAGATGAGAAGGAATACAGCAGAAGCCATCATACTTTGAAACTTTTGATACGTAGATTTTTCCGTGGTCGCTAATTATCGTTTCACGGTTCCAACGCACCAAAATTGAAATCTTGTCTCCGGAGATCAATGGTTTCTCGATAGTTTTATAATAGGTTGTGCCTACTCTGAGGTATGGGATTTTTTCGCTCATATTTTTAAGGTTTGATTCTGTACAGGAAGTACAGAAAGGTGAATTACAATGCTTGATAAATAAAGTCTAACCTATCTTCTGTACTTAAGCGATTTGACCTCGTTTAAAGCATCCATCAGATCAAAATGGTTAACCCTGTAGAATCTTCCTATTTGCTCCGCTTTGATGTTACCTTTTAAAATGTGTGAGCGTACGGTCTGATAATCAAGTTTAAGAATTTCTGAGCACTCTTTGATAGAGTATAGTTTTTTTTTCAACTCAATTTCAGGTTCTTTTTTGAGAGAATAGAGTAAGTCTTTTACTTCCTCTAATTCGTCGAGAATGGTTTGGAATGGATTTGTTGCCTGCATAATCTGTTGTATTTATTTGCAGACAAAATTGTATGATTGGAATAACTAATGATGCAATTCTACTCAATTGCGTAAAGTTTAATACTTAGAATCGAGTAGTTCTCATCAGTGAAATATAGCAAATGAAGACATTTGCTGTGAGTTAAAATAAATATTATTTGTGTATTTTTTTTAAACTATCATTGAAAAAAAAGAAAGTAGCAAGTAATTATTGTGTGCCTTTTGCTAAAACGGCAGTATAAATTTTCAAGTCAGGAGTTAAATTAGTTTTTGGATTAAAAAGTAAGTTAATGGTACATAGCCCAGCATCAGATTTAGTACTTTATGCACTATAGTTAAGTGTTATCTTACACCAAATCTTATTTTATAAAGTTTCTTTGCGACTCTTTGAAAGCTTCTATGTTATTAGCAATCCATAGCCACAGCGGCGTAACTTGTATTAACAAACCTTTTCCCAAGGAAGTTAATTCATACTCTACTTTTGGGGGTACTTCTGGATAGACTGTTCTTTCGACGAGACCGTCTCTTTCAAGTTCACGAAGACATTTAGTCAGCATCTTCTGACTGATTCCTCTAATGTGTTGCTCTAAATTTGAAAAGCGCATCTTCCCATCAATACCAAGGGCGTGAATAACAAATAGTGACCATTTATTACCGACGTGATTCAGTATGTCACTTTTAATTTCATCTTGATCCTTATTCAAAACTTTGCAAATATCATCCCAGGCACCTTCTATTTCTGCGTCTGTCATTTTTATATTTTTATTTTACATTACGATGTTTAAAGATAAATTTTTCTAACGATTAATTTTTTATAATACAATAAATTTTTAGGCTTAATGATTTAGTAATTTTTTTTCCAATCAACCAAAAAAAATTGAACTCAAAATCAAAAAACTAACATTCAGGTAAGTTACATACCAACTGGTTTCCAATTGATTCCTAATCCAGAAAGTCTTAAATTTGCGTCTGAAAATGAACAGATTACATTTTGTAAATAGTTCATATATTAACATTATTATAAAATGAAAGATACATCAATCTTAATTTTGGGGGCAGGTGAACTCGGTATGCCTGTCATCCGAAACATTGCAAAAAAAGCTAAAAATAACAGTAATGTAAAAGTTACTGTTTTGCTTAGAGAAGCGACAATCAATACTGAAGATCCTGATAAGAAAAAGAACGTAACAGAAATTAAAGAACTTGGAGTGACCTTGCTTGCAGGAGATCTTTCTGCTCCATCTTCCGAACTTATTGCTATTTTTAAAAACTATGACGCCATTGTCTCCTGTACAGGTTACGGAACCGGAGCAGGTGGCTTTCAGCTGAAATTAGCACACGCTGTACTTGATGCTGGTGTTAAGAGATATTTTCCTTGGCAGTTCGGAGTTGACTTTGAAGTGATAGGACGAGGCAGCGCTCAAGATCTTTTTGATGAACAGCTTGACGTACGAGAGCTGCTGAGATCACAAAGTAAAACAAAATGGGTTATAGTTTCTACAGGGATGTTTACCAGCTATCTCTTTGAACCATTCTTTGGTATTTTAGATCTTGAGAAAAAATCGATTAATGCAATCGGTGGATGGGATACAGCGGTAACTTTAACGACACCGGATGATATCGGCAGACTTACCGCTGAGATCTTCTTTACAGAACCTGAGATTGAAAATGAGATTGTCTATATTGCAGGTGATACGATCACTTACGGCGATCTGGCTGATATTGCGGAATCTTTATCGGGTCAAAAGTATGAACGTACACTTTCGGATATGACGGAAATTACCGATGATCTTAAAAACGATCCCACCAATTTTGTTAAAAAGTACCGTTCCATATTCGGTGCAGGAAGAGGTGTTTCGTGGCCGATGGAAAATACATTCAATGGTAAGAACGGAATTTCGACAATTTCCGCGAAGCAATGGGCTAAGGAGAACATTGATTGGAACTCTCACGAATAATATCAATATTTATTCGTCAATTTTGTAAGAGACAAAGCTAAAATTTTACAGCGATTTTAAAGATAATAAATGGCTTCATTTTTTTATGAAGCCATTTTGGTATTTTAAGATTATAGTTGAATCATTGAGCGTAAAATCGAAATCTGAATACATAATTCTAATCTTTAATATTGAGCAATCTAGATAGTTCTTCGTAAATACTATCCTCAAAATCATTAGGCTTTACAGTTATTGCCCTTGAAAATGTTCCTTTGTCAAAATTGGTATTATATTCATTTTCCATAGCCTCGATTATTGTAGTATCTTGAAAATCTGGGTTTATGATATGATTGTCTTTTAGAAAACGGTGAATTCTTATAAATGAAGATTTCTGATCTACTAGCAGATTGTGATTTTCATCGATGAATTTTTTGTCTTTTAAAAAAGCAAGGAAAATTTTTGAACTGTCATCACCAATCAGAATATCTGATAAACTAATTTTTCTATTTGTTTTGTGTTTTAAGGCGAAATATAGAAAAAGTGTAGTTTCGGCACCATTTAAAAAATTACCTTGTAATTTCATCAGATTACTTGAACTTAAAATGCTGTTTGATTCTTTTTTATATTGATCCAAACAGTATTGGATCTTTTCTTCAAAATTGTGATTTCTTGATTCATCAATATCTTTGAAATGAAAGCTGAAGAAGTTATCTAACTTTTCATATCTAATCAAAAATTCATTTCTCAACTTTTCATCGAGAACAATTTTAGAGGATTTTTGTTGTGCTTTTTCAATTCTCCGTTGCAACCTCTCCTGAATCTTTTCTCGCTTTATCAAATGATAAATCATCATAGGATAACCAACAAACTCCTCCCAAAAATTCCAACGTCCGTAAAGTTTTTTTTGATCCATAACGTAAAGTGGTGATTATTTAAAAACTTCATTCATATAGTTGATCTTATCATCTTCACTTGGTCTGTAATAAGCATTAAAGACTTCTAAGCTAGTATGACCAGTGTAACTCATAATTACTTTATCCGGAACTCGTTTGTTCTTCATTATAGTGATGAAGCTTCTCCTTGCAGTATGTGAGGAAATTCTTGTCCAGAATTCAGCTTTTTGGTCTACCAACTCATCACCATACTTCATAGTCTTCTTTATTTCATCAGTAAATTCTAGCTTTTTAAAAACCTCCTTAATATACTCATTCATCTTCTGATTTGTAATACTAGGCAGGCTATAATCATACTTTTCGAGTATTGATTTAGAAATACTGTTTAAAGGAATTGCTAAGTTTTTAGATTTACTTTTTAAATCGATAACTCGTATGAAATTACCATCAACATCACTTCTTGAGATCGTGCTGTAATTGCCAAACCTCATTCCTGTAGTGCATCCAAAAACAAAAAGGTCACGTACCTTTTCCAATCTTTTGTTATCACTGAAGTCATAATTATATATGAGCTCAACTTGTTCATAATTTAAAGCTATTTCATCAGTTGTGAATTTCGCAGGTTTTTTGAACGTAATAAAGTTGTTATTATATGTATACTTTTTATTGAGAGCCCAAAGAAGAAAAGTTTTAAGCAGACCGACATTTCTGTGTAATGTATTTGCAGAATGCCTTTTTTCTTCAATACAATATTTTAAAAACTTATTATAAAGTTTATCATCAAATTTTCCCAGAGTGATCTTAACTTTACAATTGCTTTCAAAATCTTCGAGTAAGTTTTTATTGCATTTGTAACGCTTTAGAGTTGAGTTTGAAATCGAATTTCCTGTATAGTCATTTTCCTTCTCATCCAAAAACTCCTGGTAAATTCTAAAGAAATCACTTTTGACAGTAATTTTTTTGAACTTTTCATCAAATCTTTGTTTAAGAATATCGACTGTAAGTTCTTCATTTATGTTCTTATATCGATTAACGATCTCTGTAAAAAAACTGCTGTATCGATCTAATTGCATTTTGACGCTTCGATGAATTTCTGCCCTCTTAGTTCTTCCGTTTAGGTCATTTGGTTGTCTGCCTTCAAAATCCCATTCACTTGGTTTTATTTTCTCCCCCGTCGAATAGATAAAATTCTTATTTTCATTGTTGAAAAAAGAACGGAAATAAATCAAAGATTCCTTTGTACCATTGGGTTGCTTAAGTTTAAAAGTGTAGTTCATCAGGTGCCAGTTTAGGTGCTACTTCTTCTATATTTAGACATAAAAACTAAGTATATTAGTTTATACAAATATAGCTAAAATACTGATAAATAGACATATTACATATTTTGAAATATGTTAAAATATAGTAGGTTCGAAAACCTCCAACTCCACTGAAACCACTGATTATTCAGTGGTTTTTTACTTTAAAACAAGCTTATACCAAACTTCAATGATAAAACTTACTGTTATATATTAATATATTATATATATGATGAGTTTTTTAAAAAAATCTTGAGATGTATAAAGCTTATTTGAAATCTCTTTTGTTATCACGCTAAAAACAACCCTACTTTTTTGACCTACCATTCATCAATCAAACCTAACAATGATGAAGTTCAGAAGAATTATCTTCTATTTCTCTCTCTGTCATTCCATGATTGGTTTTATATTCCCTGAACACTATAAATATAACCACCTGAAAACTAAAAGACTAAAGCGAAACAATCTAAAATGAAAGCTTCCGGTCCACAAAAAAGACTAAAAAAATGTTTTATCGTAAAGAATTTTATATATTTGCACCATCTAACAATTAAAAAAATAATTTACTATGTCAGACATTGCATCAAGAGTAAAAGCTATCATCGCTGATAAGCTTGACGTTGAAGAAACAGAAGTAACTCCTGAAGCTAGCTTCACTAACGATTTAGGAGCTGATTCACTAGATACAGTTGAGTTAATCATGGAATTTGAAAAAGAATTTAACATTCAGATCCCTGATGATCAAGCTGAAAAAATTACTACTGTAGGACACGCTATCGCTTACATCGAAGAAGTAGTAAATAAATAATATTCTTCAACAAAAAAAGAAATTAAACAAAGTTTATGGAATTAAAAAGAGTAGTTGTAACCGGATTTGGAGCAATAACACCAATAGGAAATAATGCAAAAGAATACTGGGAAAATCTTGTGAAAGGTGAGAGCGGTGCCGCTCCGATTACTCTTTTTGATGCCACAAACTTTAAAACTAAGTTTGCTTGCGAGGTAAAAAATTTCGATCCGTTACAGCATTTCGATAAGAAAGAAGCTAAAAAAATGGATAGAAATACTCAATTGGGACTTGTTGCTGCAAGAGAAGCAGTAGCGCATTCCGGCATTATTGAAGACAATGTAGATAAAAACAGAGTTGGTGTAATCTGGGGTTCCGGAATCGGAGGATTAGAGACTTTTGAAACTGAAGTGTTAGGATGGGCCAATACGGAAATTCCGAGATTCAACCCTTTCTTTATCCCAAAAATGATTGCGGATATCACTCCAGGACATATCTCAATTGAATACGGTTTCCACGGACCAAACTATACAACTGTATCTGCATGTGCATCTTCAGCAAATGCTATAATTGATTCCAAAATGCTGATCCAGTTAGGAAAAGCAGACGTGATTGTGTGTGGAGGCTCTGAAGCAGCCGTTACAGCAAGTGGTGTCGGTGGATTCAACGCAATGATGGCACTTTCTACAAGAAATGACGATCCAAAAACAGCTTCAAGACCTTTTGACAAAGACAGAGATGGATTTGTATTAGGTGAAGGGGCAGGATGTATTGTTCTTGAAGAATATGAGCACGCTGTAAAACGTGGTGCTACAATTTATGCAGAATTACTGGGAGGTGGTTTAAGTGCTGATGCACATCACATGACTGCTCCACATCCTGAAGGCCTTGGTGCTTATCTGGTAATGAAAAACTGTTTGGAAGATGCAGGCTTAACTGCTGATGAAGTAGATCATATCAACATGCATGGTACTTCTACTCCATTAGGAGACATCGCAGAATCCAATGCAATTTCGAAATTATTAGGCGAGCATGCTTATGACATTCAGATTAATTCTACAAAATCAATGACTGGCCATCTTTTAGGTGCTGCAGGTGTTATTGAAGCTATCGCTGCATTGGGAACTATTATTCATGGTACTGTTCCTCCAACCATCAACCATTTTACTGATGATGAAAATATTGACAGCCGATTAAACTTTACGTTTAATACAGCTGTGAAGAAAGATGTAAAAGTAGCCATGAGCAATACTTTTGGATTTGGCGGGCACAACGCTTGCGTTCTATTTAAGAAAATCTAAATTCAATGAATGGAGTTACAGAAATACTTTTCTAAATTCCTTCTCAAAAAAAGAAAAAGACAATTAACGGAGAGAGAGTATTTTCTCAGTACCGAGCTTAGAAAAGTATTGGGTACCGAGGTACAGAATATTGCTCTTTACCGCGAAGCTTTTTCTTTGAAAAATTCTTCTAAAAATCAAGACAGTAATTACGAAAGACTTGAATTTTTGGGAGATTCTGTTTTGGGTACAATTATTTCTTGTCATTTGTTCCAGACTTATCCTCAGGCCAATGAGGGATACCTGACACAAATGAAATCTAAGATTGTTAATAGGAAAAACCTCAATAAATTAGGAGAAGATCTCAAGCTTACCAGCCTTTTGCAAAAGCAGAACAGCTCATCAGCTTTGGGAGAGAATATCTCTGGAAATTTATTCGAAGCCTTAATCGGTGCCGTTTATTTAGACTTCCATTATGATACCTGTAAAAGGATTATTCTGGAAAAGTTACTGACCCCTTCCGAGATCAATAAGCTTGAAAACAAAATTGTAAGCTATAAAGGTCTCCTGCTCGAATGGAGCCAGAAGAAGAAAGTCAATATAAAGTACGAAACCTGCGAGGAAATACAGGCTAATAAATCTGTCGTATTCAGGTGCCATGTATGGCTGGGAGACGAAAAGATTGCTAATGCAACAGAGACTTCCAAAAAGAAGGCAGAGGAAAAAGCAGCACAGAGGGCATTTTATATTTTAAACAAAAAAGAAAATATACTTGGAAATTCAAAAACTTTATGATCTTGATGATATAGAATTTGAAGATATTGCCATAGGATTGGTAAGATTAGCCAAAGATATACCTGCTCACGAGTTTTTCTACAAAATAAATCAAATCAACAACCTCAGTTTTTCAAGAAAGAAAGATCTTGTCTTTCATGGGGGATATTATGATTATTTTTTTCCAAGATATGAAGCCTATCACAAGTTTTCGAAGACCTGTTTTACCTTCATTTCCAATAAATCTTCCGAAAGTAAGCAAAAAAAAATCCAGACAGAACTCTTTACAGAAGAAGAAAACATTAAATTTTTATTAAATAATCAGGTAGATGTGGAATATATTCTGCATAGTTCGGAACAGTTTCCTGATTTTTCCGTAATTTTGCTCCCTGAAAATCTTGTTTTTCCAATTCAAGATTATACATTGAGTTCTGAAGAGGAACTTTATCAAATTATCCAGTATTATGAATAAGTATTTAAAGAAGACAAAAATTATCGCAACACTAGGGCCTGCTTCATCGTCGAAGGAGGTAATGTTAGATCTAATGAAAGCGGGTGTTGATATTTTCAGAATAAATTTTTCACATGCAGATTACGACTTAGTTCGAAAAAATATTGAAATAATTAGAGAGCTAAACAGTGAGTATGGTTATTCTGTAGGAATCCTCGGCGACCTTCAGGGACCTAAACTGAGAGTGGGAGTTGTAAAGGAAGGATCTTACCTGAACCCAGGTGATATTCTTACCTTCACTAATGAAAAGATGGAGGGAGATTCCACAAAGGTATACATGACGTACCAACAGTTTCCACAAGACGTAAAAGTAGGTGAAAGAATCCTTATTGATGATGGGAAACTAATGCTGGAGGTTATCGAAACCAATGAAAAAGATACTGTAAAAGCAAAAACTATTCAGGGAGGTCCGTTAAGTTCTAAAAAAGGAGTTAATCTACCTAATACAAATGTTTCTCTTCCTGCCTTGACAGAAAAAGATGTTCAGGATGCTAATTTCATGCTTGACATGGAAGTTGACTGGATTGCTCTTTCTTTCGTACGTCACGCACAGGACATTATTGACCTGAAAGAATTAATTGCAAACCACCCGAACGGTAAATTCAAGACTCCTATTATTGCGAAGATTGAAAAACCTGAAGGCGTTAAAAATATTGATGAAATCCTTCTTGAATGCGACGGATTAATGGTAGCACGTGGAGACCTTGGGGTAGAAGTTCCTATGGAGGAAGTTCCTGCGATCCAGAAAAACCTGGTAGAAAAAGCAAGATTCTACTCTAAACCTGTTATCATTGCCACTCAGATGATGGAAACGATGATCAACAGCTTAACACCAACAAGAGCGGAAGTAAACGACGTTGCGAACTCTGTATTGGACGGAGCTGATGCTGTAATGCTTTCCGGAGAAACTTCAGTAGGCAGATATCCGGTACAGGTTGTGGAAAACATGGCTAAAATTGTAAAAAATATCGAAACTACTCATTTCTACCAACACAAAAATGAGCCTATCGAGAAAGATTATAACTGTATTGATGAAAGATTCATTACCAACAGGGTTTGTCTTGCAGCAGTAAGAATTGCTAAAACAACCAATGTTTCTGCTATTGTAACCCTTACTCATTCAGGATATACAGCCTTCCAGCTTGCAGCACACAGACCAAACTCCCACATCATCGTATATAGTGGTAACAGAAGAGTAATTACGATGTTGAACCTTCTTTGGGGTGTACATGCCTATTACTACGATATGAAGAAGTCTACTGACGAAACGATCATCCAGGTCAATATGTTAACGCATAACTATGGTTATATTGAAACCGGAGATTTCGTCATCAATATCAATGCTACTCCATCATATGAAGGTGGAAAAACGAATACATTGAGACTTACGACAGTATAAGCAATAAGCAATAAGCAATAAGCAATAAGCAATAAGCAATAAGCAATAAGCAATAAGCAATAAGCAATAAGCAAAATTACTTTTTGTCAAAGCATAAAAAACTCCCGGAAACAAGTTTCCGGGAGTTTTTATTTTATAGTGTAAAGTTTACTGTTAACTTATAAATGGTAGTTTGTCATTCTGAACGCAACGAAGTGAAGTGAAGAATCTCTGAGATTCCTTGTTTCCTCGGCATGACATTTTATCCTTTTAATTTCCTACAATCGTCTTAGCTGTTACAAATTCTTTTAAAGCCAGTAAAGACAATTCTGTTCCATATCCGGAAGCTTTTGATCCTCCGAAAGGAAAACGGGGATCAGAGCTTGTCATACGGTTGATATTGACTGTTCCAGATTCAAGGTTTTCAATGAAGAATAGCTGACGGTCTTTATTTTTAGTCCATACGGAATTGGAAAGCCCGAATGGAATATCATTGGCCATTTGTAAAGCCTCTTCATCATTTTTTGCAATCATCACCATACCCAGAGGTCCGAAAAGTTCTTCTTTTAAAATAGGATTTCCTTCCTTCACTCTGATTAAACCTGGTTTAAATTCATTTTCAGAAACTCTTTCCAGAGGAATAATAATTTCAGCACCATTTTCCAATGCCCTGTTGAACTGAGCTTCCAGTTCATCAGCAAGGTCAGGTCTCGCCATTCCGGCCAGTTTGGTTTCTTTATCTAAAGGATCTCCAATCTCATATTTCTTATATTCTTCAATGAAGATTGGTAAGAACTGATCTTCAATTTTTTCATCAATGATAAATCTTTTTGCCGCAGTACAGGTTTGCCCGCAGTTTTGAAGTCTTGATTTTACACCGGCTCTGGCTGCTTCTTCAAGATCTGCATCATCAAAAATAATAAACGCATCACTTCCACCTAATTCAAGCAAAGATTTTTTGATATTTAAACCGGCTATTGAAGCAACTTCTCCTCCGGCTTTTCCGCTGCCTGTCAAGCTTACCCCTTTTATAGTATCATGTTCAAGGATTTCCTTTACCGCTTTATGTCCTACCTCAAGATTCTGGAAAACACCTTCCGGAAAACCTGCTTCCAGAAGAACTTCTTCAATGGCATTTCCGCTTCCGAAACAAATTGAAGCATGCTTCAAAACTATTGTATTTCCTGCTAAAATGGCAGGAGTAGCAAATCTCAATACCTGCCAGAAAGGAAAATTCCACGGCATTACACCTAAGATTACTCCTTTCGGAGCATAGTGAACTTCAGAATAAGCAAATTCCGATTCTACTTTTTCTGGTTGTAAAGTATTCTCGGCGCCTGCATAATAATTCATCATTAAAGCACACTTTTCCACTTCAGCAATAGATTCTGAAATGGGTTTATTCATTTCTGTTGTAATTATCTTTCCAAATTTCTCCGAATTATTCTTTAAAATTTCCGCTGCTTTTGCAATTAACTTCTGCCTTTCCTCAAACGGCACTTTTCTCCACACTGAAAACGCTTTATCTGCTTTAATAAGCTTGCTTTCAATTAATTGTTCCATAATATAAATTTCTGTTTTAAATTCAGCTAATGAATTTATAAGCGCCTTTATTTTAAAAGCACGGTGAAATCAGCAAATTCCATTCCTTAAGGGTCAATAAAATAATGATTTTCTCTATCGGAAGAATATAACTTTATCTTAAATCATTAGCCATTCATTCACAAGACATGCTGCCAGTCTTGCTGTTCTGTCCTGGATATCGAAAGAAGGGTTCACTTCTGCCACGTCCAGCGCTACCAGTTTTTTATTTTTTAAGATATGTCTGTAAAAATGCATAAAAGCTGTATCTGCAAAGATACCGTTATATGCCGCCGCGGAAACTCCGGGAGCGACTGATGCATTAAAGACGTCCATGCAAATGGTAAGATAGGCATAATCTACACTGTCCAGCAGTTCGTCAATACGCTGATAGACGGAGGTAAGATTTTCAAAAAATAATTCGTCTGCCAGAATATATTTCATTCCATACTGATGAGCGGTATCAAAAAGCTTTAATGTATTGGAGTTTCTCTGGATTCCAATATGCAAAGAATGGATAGGTCCTTCCTGAGCAATCTGCCAAAACCCGGTTCCGGAGCTTGGTCCTACTCCTTTTTCCGGCTGTCTGTTATCGAAATGGGCATCGATATTGATGATTCCTATTTTCTGTTCCGGAAAGGCTGTTTTAACGCCCAGATAATGAGCATACGTCACTTCATGACCTCCACCTAAAACAAGAGATTTTCCTCCTTTTAAAAGTACTTTTGACACATTTTTGGCAAGGTTATTCTGTGTATTTTCCAGATTGCCGTCTTCACAGGTAACATTCCCAAAGTCCAGCATGGAAAAGTCAGGAAGAATCACCGGAAAATTAGACATATTTTTCCTGATCACATCTGGAGCATCTTTTGCTCCCTGACGGCCTTTGTTTCTTCTTACTCCTTCATCTACAGCAAAACCGTGCAATGCAAAATCTCCTGTAGAAATATTGTCGTAATTACGTTCTTCTTTTACCCGTTGAAATATTCTGTGATAGAGAAGTTCTTCTCCGTCCAATCTGCCTTGCCAAATAGTACTCATTATTCAGTCATTTGCCTATTGTCTGTTATTCAATCAGCATCGATTGAAGAACAAATATGGTTATTTAATAATTTTATATAAGATTTCCATCAATATAAACATGTTCAGTTTTCAGGCTTCCCTGGTTATACAGTATATTCTGGAAATTATTGGTTTTAAAAGTGACAAAATCTGCCTTTTTCCCTGTTTCCAATTGTCCTCTGTCTTCAAGATCCAATGCAAAAGCAGCACGGAAGGTCATCCCTGCCAAAACTTCAGCTGTTGTAAGCTTTTGGAAGGTGGCTAAAATAGATGCCTGGGTAATGAGATTTCCCATTGGAGCAGAGCCCGGATTCCAGTCACTAGCAATAGCCACGATAGCACCTGCGTCTAATAATTTTCTTGCAGGGGTAAATTTCTCGCCAAGTCCAAGGCTCGCTCCGGGAAGAGCTGTTGCTACGGTGTCAGACTCTGCAAGGAATTGAATATCTTCATCAATGGTTGCTTCCAGATGGTCTGCAGACTTCGCTCCTACTTCTACTGCAATTCTTGAACTTCCAGGGGTAAACTGATCTGCATGAACGGTAATTTCAAAACCTAATTCTTTTGCTTTTAATAAGAATTCTTTACTTTCTTCAGGCTGAAAAGCAGATTTTTCAATAAAAATATCTACTCTGTTTGCCAATTCTTCTTCTTTTACTTTCGGTAAAATTTCGGTAAGGATATATTCCAGATATTCAGGGTTGCTTCCTTCAAAATCTTTTGGTTTTAAATGTGCTGAAAGGCAGGTAGGAACTAAAGTGGCTTTAGTTTCATTCTGTGCTTTTTTAATAATTCTAAGCATCTTCAACTCGCTTTCCACATCCAGACCGTAGCCGCTCTTCACTTCAATGGTGGTAATTCCCAGATCAACCAAAAAGTTGATTCTTTCTATTAAAGTTTTTAACAGTTCTTCTTCTGATGCATTTCTTGTATGCTGTACGGAACTCCAGATTCCACCACCGCTTTCTGCAATTTCAAGATAAGTTTTCCCTGCATTACGCATCGCAAAATCGTTGGCACGGTTTCCTCCGAAACAAATATGGGTATGTGAATCTACAAAAGCAGGAAGAACAACCTGCTCTCCTTCAATATGTTCAATTTCTATAGTGGGATTTTCTGTTTTTAATGTTTCAAAACTTCCAACTTTCTGAATGGTATTCTGATCTACTACAATTCCTCCGTCTGCAATAATTTCAAGCTGTTCATCAGAAAGTTTTCCTCTTAAGGGTAAGTTAGCAAGTGTTACCACCTGCTTAAATGGTCCTATTAATTTCATTAATATGTATTAATAATTTCTTCTCTCAAAAATACTTAAAATATCCCAATTATTTAAATCTTAGCGGTTCTCATTTTCAACCCAGGCTTAAACCGCTGTATCAATCTCAACGTTTTCTCAATCTGGCCTTCAACCTTTGTCTAAATTTGCTATCTTTGAAGTAAATGAAATGAATTAATGCCAGATTTTTTACATCCAGATAAGGAAAACTACTCAAACGAGGAGCTGATGCAGGAAGAGCAGATCCGTCCCCAAAGCTTTAAAGATTTTGCGGGACAGAGAAAAACGCTGGAGAACCTTGAAGTTTTTGTTACCGCTGCGAAAAGACGTGGCGGAGCACTAGATCATGTTTTATTACACGGTCCGCCGGGGCTTGGTAAAACGACTTTGGCCAATATTATTGCTAATGAACTTGGGGTAAACTGCAAGATTACTTCCGGGCCAGTATTGGATAAGCCGGGAAGTTTAGCGGGCTTATTGACCAATCTGGAAGAAAATGATGTTCTTTTCATTGATGAGATTCATCGTCTTTCTCCTGTAGTGGAAGAATACCTGTATTCTGCTATGGAAGACTATAAGATTGATATTATGCTGGAAACAGGTCCCAATGCCAGAAGTGTACAGATCGCCTTAAATCCGTTTACTCTGGTGGGAGCTACTACAAGAAGTGGAATGCTTACGAAGCCAATGCTTGCCCGATTCGGGATTCAGAGCAGGCTGGAATATTATTCTATTGAACTTTTATCAACCATTATTCAGAGAAGTGCAAGGGTTTTAGGAGTTGTCATTTATGAAGATGCTGCGATAGAAATAGCAAGAAGAAGCCGTGGAACGCCAAGGATTGCCAATGCATTACTGAGAAGAGTACGTGATTTTGCCGAAATCAAAGGAAACGGTGAGATTGAGATCAAGATTACCAAATATGCTTTGGATTCTTTAAACGTGGACGAATTTGGTCTGGATGAAATGGATAATAAAATCATGCGTGTCATGATTGAAAATTTTAAAGGAAAACCGGTTGGTATTTCTGCCCTGGCAACATCAATTGCCGAAAATCCGGAAACCCTGGAAGAAGTATATGAACCGTTTCTGATCCAGGAAGGTTTTATTATCCGAACTCCAAGAGGACGGGAAGTTACCGACAAAGCTTACAAACATTTGAATATTACAAGACCTAAAAACCCGGGAGAACTATTTTAATTCAAAGTTTTGGGTTTGAAGTTCAACGTTTAAAGTTTAGTTTAAGGTTAATGAGAATTGATTAGTTTATGTTTATACCTAAATTATACAGAAGCGAAGATTACAATTTGATGAGAGAGATTATCAAAGAAAACTCTTTTGCTTTACTGATTTCTTCTGTTGATAAGATACGGGCAACCCATTCTATGATGATGCTTAATGAAGATGATCCTCAAAATGTCTATATTGAAACTCATATTTCAAGAGCAAATCCCCAGGCAAAAACCTTACAGGATGGTGATGAAGTTCTTTGTGACTTTTTGGGAGCCCACACTTATATATCCAGCAGCTGGTATGATCATATTAATGTTTCCACTTGGAATTATGAGGCGGTACAGATTCACGGAAAATTTGAAATAATGGGTCGTGATGAACTGTATGTCCATTTGGATAAATTAACGTCCAAATATGAAAATTTCCAGCAATGTCCAATGATGGTGAAAGACATGGGAAGGGAATTTGTGGAAAAGGAAATGAAAGGTGCTTTTGGGATTAAAGTTATTCCAACCGAAATATTCATCAAACAAAAACTTTCTCAGAACAGAAAAGAAAGTGATTTTAATAATATTATCAGCCAACTTGAACAGTCTGATGATAACGCAAGAAAAATTGCGGAGAAAATGAAATTAATAAAGAAATAATCAAAATATACATATGAAGTTATATCCAATACAATGTGGAAAATTTAAACTGGACGGCGGTGCTATGTTCGGAGTCGTCCCGAAGAGTCTGTGGGAAAAAACAAACCCGGCAGACGAAAAAAACCTGATCGAGCTGGGAACCCGTTCTCTGCTTATTGAAGATGGAAAAAAATTAATCCTGGTAGACTGCGGTCTCGGTAACAAACAGGATGACAAGTTTTTTGGACATTATTCTCTTTGGGGAGACGATACTCTTGATAAAAATCTTAAAAAATACGGCTTTATAAAGGAAGATATTACGGATGTATTCCTTACTCACCTTCACTTCGATCACTGCGGCGGAGCTATAGAATGGAATGACGACAGAACCGGATACAGACCTGCCTTTAAAAACGCCAACTTCTGGACGAATGAAAACCACTGGCAATGGGCTATAGAACCCAATGCAAGGGAAAAAGCCAGCTTTCTGAAGGAAAATATTATGCCGATGCAGGAAAGCGGACAACTTAACTTTTTACCACTTCCCACTACCGGAAATTACGGTTTCGCTCCTGATCTGAAGATGGATGTTATCTTCGTAGACGGACATACGGAAAAGCAGATGCTTCCGGTAATCCAATATCAGGAAAAAACGGTTGTTTTTGCAGCCGATCTTATTCCTACCGCAGGACATATCAATCAGGTATACGTGATGGGATATGATACCAGACCTCTTTTAACACTGGAAGAAAAAGGGAAATTCCTTAAGCAGTGTGTAGACAACGAATATTTATTGTTCTTTGAACATGATGCTCATAACGAACTGGCAAGTCTTAAAATGACCGATAAAGGGGTAAGACTTGATGAGACGTTTAGCTTTAATGATGTTTTTGGATATTAATTTTTAATTATGGAAGAATTACATTCAGAAACACAGCAGACAGAGCCGGAACCAGCACCCAAGATCATTGGTTTAACAGGAGGAATAGGTTCCGGAAAAACCACAGTTGCGCGCTTCATAGAGGAATTCGGCTTTCCGGTTTATTATTCCGATGACAGAGCAAAAGCTATAGTTAATGAGAGTGAAGATCTGAAAATAAAAATCAAAGAACTTCTTGGCGAAGATGCTTATGATGAAAACGGATTGTATGACAGAAAATTTGTAGCGGATAAAGTTTTTAATAACAGAGATCTGCTTCAGCAGTTGAATGAAATTATTCATCCCGCTGTAAGAATTGATTTTGAAAACTGGGTTAAGAAACAAAGCAAATATTTAGTTTTTAAAGAAACAGCTTTACTGTTTGAACTGAAACTTAACAGACAATGTTATAAGTCTCTTCTGGTAACAGCCGAGGATAACATCAGGATCAAAAGAGTAATGGACAGGGATAATAAAACCTACCGCGAGGTAGAAACGGTCATGGAAAAACAAATGCCCGAAAGGGATAAAATTAAAATGGCAGACTGCATTATCTACAATAATACCAATCTGGAAGAATTAAAAGAAGAAACTGAAAAAGTGATCTTCAGTATTGAATAAATAAAAACTCGTTAGAAACTTTTCTAACGAGTTTTTTTCTGCAAAAAATTTTTCCTGAGGGGACGGATTCTTCCGAGATCTTTTACAAAAAAATAAGCCTCCATTTCCGGAGGCTTATTCTATTTGAAATCTAAATGATTATTCTTTGATAAATTTCTTTTGGGTAGTAGTACCGTTGTCATCGATATCAATTACATAAACACCGTTAATCAATCTGCTTACATTGATCTGGTTGTTGAGTAGGATACCGTCTGCGATAACCTGTCCGGCTGCATTGTAGATCTTATATTTAGCCCTCTTGCTAACATTTTTTACAAACAGTACTGAGCTTACCGGGTTAGGATAAATCATAACACTTGTCTGATCAACCGGGTTAGCGACAACAGGTTTAGAGATTCTTACCGTGTAATCCTCTACTTCTCCGTTTTTGAAGTCAGTACAGTTTACAGGGATACCGTCTCTCGACATGGCTACTCTCATCACTACATACTTATAATCTGTCATACTTACAAAGGCATCTGCCGGTACATTGAATTTACCTGAAACAGGGCTGTTTGAGTTTGGTGAAGAAGTAAATACTCTTTCATTGATGTCAAACTCTCCGTTTCTGTTGAAGTCAATCCAAACTGCGATTCCTTCGTTGTAAGTAGTTCCTGTCCATTTTTTCTCAATGATGATCTCATTGTCAGTGGAGCCCTGGATCATCTCGATGAATGTTTTAGGAACTCCTGTGTAATCTGTATACGTCGATGCTCCGGATTCATTCTCCATTGTTTTCTTACCAGTAGGCTTCACTGTAACTTTAGAGATATGCTCTCCTGTTGAGTTTTCAGCCTTCATCTTACAGTAGATTACTGTAGGAGTTGTAAAGTAGTAAGGAGGAGTATAGTTTCCTGGTGTACCGTTACAGATATTCACTACCTGCATTTCATATTTTGTTAATTCTGTAAGACCTGTCAATACAAGGTTATTAACTAATGATGGTACTTCTGTCCAGCTCGGAATTCCTACTTTTCTATATCTAAGAACATATGTTGCTCCCGGGAACGGATCCCACTGAATTGCCGCTGATGTAGGAAGCAATTGGGTAATTGTTAGTCCCGGAGGCGGAATCTCACATATTCTTTCTGTTGTAAATACTTTAGGATTTGAATATGGATTTAATGTACTTTCACCGTTACACTGGTTAGCAATCTGTACTTCATAAGTTGTGTATGGCTCCAGAGGAGTTGCACTTCCTAATACATAAGTATTGGCAGGAGCTGCCGGTAAACTCACTATATTCCATGGCCCTGTACTACCTACTTTTCTCCATCTCATGGTATACGTAGAACTTGCTGCAAGCGGAGACCACGTAATCAATGCTGTTGTTGGAGTAATATTAGTTACTGTTACATTCGGAGGAGTAGGATCACATCTTGTAGTAAATGTTTTGATTGGTGTTGCCGTTCCAACGATATCTCCACAGATTGCCGCAACCTCTACTTCATAAGTAGTTGCTGGAGTCAATCCACTGATTACTAAAGGAAGGTTACCTAATTGTGCAGAAGCATATACCTGCGTCCAGACAGTTGTTCCCTGCACTCTGTATCTCACCACATAACTTACTCCTGCTCCTGTGATGGTAACAGTAGCTGTTGTATGCGTTGTTGTAAATGTTGGTGCGTTAGGAGTTGCATTGCTGCAAGGTCTGATTCTTACTCTGTAGTCTTCTACTTCTCCATCTACTGCGTTCTGACACATTACAGGAGCATTTGTACGTTTCAGTACAACCCTCATTGTAGTTGTTAATAGTCCTGTGTAAGCATTCGAAGGAACTGCAAAAGTAGCCGTCACCGGAGTTGTTGTGTTGGCTGGAGAAATTAAAATTCTCTCGGCATCTGTAAACTGTCCGTTTCTGTCAAAGTCGATCCAGGCTGTTACAGCATCGTTACCTGTTGCACCTGTCCAGCCTTTTGCTACGGAAATTTTATTATTCTGAGAATCTACATCTAAAGTAATAAGAGTTTCCGGAGAAGTATAACTGATATAATTGGTCTGTACCGAAGTATTATTCATCGGAGGAACTCCAAGGTTCGAAGAGGTAACTGTTACATTCGAAATATGGTCATTCGTACCCGTTCCTGTCATTTGACAGTAAGTTAATGGAGGGGTTGTGAATGTTACTGTTGACGAGTAAGAACCTGTGGAACCGTTACAAGTTGTAGAAACCTGAACATCATAATTAGTCTGCTCTGTAAGACCAGTAATTCCATAGAAGTTCTGACCCGCAGGAACTGTAGCTGTCTGCCACACTCCACCCGGAGAAACTCTCCATCTGATATTATAAGTAGCTCCTGCAGTAGCAACCCATGATACCGTTGCTGTAGTAGCTCCGATATTATTTACTGTAATATTTGTTGGAGCGGCCGTTGAACAAGGCTGAGCATCTACAAATTTTACTGCATAATCTTCTACCTCTCCCTGAGTGAATGTACCACAAGGGTTAGCATTATCAAAATATCTCATTACTACACGCATACGGGTAGGAAGAGTTCCTGTATACACGTTACCACTTGCAACGGTAGGTACTGAGAAAGTAGCCGTTACAGGAGTAGTTGTATTGTATGTGGTATTAAGAATTCTTTCACTGGTTTCAAATGTTCCGTTTCTGTTAAAGTCTACCCAGGCTGAAACTGCATATGAAGAAGGAGAACCCGGCCAGTATTTGTTTACAGAAATTTTATTATTTGCTGAACCTCTTTCAAAGATTACTACTCTTGTAGCATCCGGTGTATAATCTTTATAATTGTCAGATCCGGAATTACTCATCATAATAGGAGTATTCGTAGGAGTAACAGTTACATTATTAATATATCCGCTTGTTGCAGTATTGCTTGTAGGACCTGCTGTACAATAAGTAAGAGTAGGTGTTGTAAAGGTAACAGTTGGTGAGAATGCCCCTGTAGTACCTCCACAAACAGTGGCTACCTGTACATCGTATGCAGTCTGTTCCAATAATCCGGTAAGTAATTGGTTACTGATTAATGGTGTATTTACTGCAATCTGCTGCCATGCTCCGGAAGGAGAAACTCTGTATCTTACGATATAAGTAGCTCCTGTAGTGGATGTCCAAGTAACATTCGCTGAAGAAGGGGTTACATTATTAACCATGATATTAGATGGCGGTGCTGTAGAACATCCAGCCAAATCGATAAGTTTTACTGCATAGTCTTCAGTTTCACCATAATAATAAGTTCCACAAGCACTAATTGGGCTGTATTCATTTAATACAACACGCATTTTTGTAGTCAGGTTTCCTGTATAAGCACCACCGGCAGCAGTTGGTACTGTAAATGTAGCGGTAACCGGAGTTGTTGTATTACTTGGTGAAGTAAGTACTCTTTCACTCGCTTCAAAAACACCATTACGGTTAAAGTCAATCCAAACTCCTGTCAAGAAGCCGTACTGGTAGCCTGGCCACGTTTTTGAAACTGAAACGGTAGCTGTACCTCCTCTTACCAAAGTAACTACTCTTGCAGGATCTGTACTGTAATCTGTATAGCCACTCTGACCGGAGTTGCTGTACATAGACGGAGCACCTTGTGCATTTACAGAAACCTGATTGATATATCCATCAATATAGGTACTCGTAGCAGCGGAATTACAATAAGTAAGTGCAGGAGTTGTAAAGTTGACGCTGGAAGAGAATGCTCCCTGTGTTCCTCCACAGACAGTCGCTACCTGAACTTCATACTGAGTCTGCTCAGTTAATCCGGTAATAATCTGGTTTGCGACCATAGGAGTTGTCACATTGATTGTTGTCCAAGCTCCTCCTGATACAGGTCTGTATCTTACAACATAAGTGGCACCTGCAGAAAGGTACCAGCCTATATTAGCAGAAGTTGTTGTCAGGTTTGAAACTGTAATATTGGTAGGCGGAGCTGTTGAACAAGCCGGAAGCGGGTGGCTTTCCAACTGTATTCTGGGAATATCTGCAAGTCTGTCTTTTGCAGAAGGAGGTGCTGCAGGATCAGGATTTGCGCTATCTTCATAATAGATGATCCCCCTGTTTGCTCCTGCATTGTATGATCCCCAGGCCGTACCTGGAGAAGATGCATAATCAGGAGTTTTTTCATTTACAGCAACCACAAGGTTGTCTGTTCCATTCCATAAAAATGGTGTAGACAATTGAAGAGTTACCCAGCTTCCATTCGTTAAGTTAGGTAAAACTCCGTCAAACACCTGAGTCATAGAACTTACCGGAATCCAGCTTGTATTGGTGGCAAAGTTATTCTGGGTTGTATTTCCCATGTATACCACCCAATCCTTATATACAGCCTGAGAGGATGCAACGGTGGTGGAATAAAACTTTATAGCCGTGATATAGTTTGACGTACCTATAGCAGTCGTAAGCTCTGCAGCAGTATAAATCTGCTGAGAATAACTATACCCATAATAGGAACGTATGGGGAGATACACAGAGGTACCCGTTCCTGTCCCGATCTGGCCTGCCTGAGCCGAGACTTTGGATACAAAGCCTGTGCAAATCAAACAGAGAAACAGAATTAAAGAGGTAAAGAATTTCTTCATAATGTTTTCATTATAATATTAATCACACAAATCTAATCATTTTTTATTATTAATTTATAAGTACATTTATGTTTTTTTTATAAAAAAATAACAAATTAACTACTTATGATCTAAATAAAGAAATCCCCGGGTAGTTCCGGGGATTTACTAATATTTAAAGGTTATCTTTATTTCTTGATAAATTTAGATTTGAACTGTTCAATTCCTTTATCATCAATAGTAATTATATAACCACCTTTCACTAAAGCTGAAACATTTACTTTTCCATTATTGATATTTCCTCTGTCTACTAATTGTCCGGCAGCACTATAAATTTTATAAGTTGCTTTATCTGAAACTTTAGTAATATTTAAAACATCAGTTGCAGGATTTGGATAAATCTGAATACCATTATTTTTAACATCGTTTTCAGAAGTAGAAAGGTTACCTGTGATCACTACATTATAGTCTTCAATTTCTCCATATTGGAAGTTAACATCACATACATATTCTGCAGGTAATGACAGACCAACGTTTCCATTTCCGGTTCCGGCACCTACATAGAATGCCACAACTCTCATTCTTAATGGCTGTCCTTCTACTGCATTACTTGGAATCGCAAAGTTTCCACTTACTACCGTTGATGGCTGTGTTAAGGTCACAGGATAATTCAATACTCTTTCTGAATCACTGAAAACACCATCCTTGTTAAAGTCAATAAATGCTGCTACAGCATCGTAATCTGCAACATCAGGATTCCCCACTTTAACAGATATAGGATACGTATTTCCTTTTGTTAAGTTAATCTGAAGAGCTGAATTTGTTGTATAGTTTGTATAGGTACTGTTTGCAGAAGTATTATTTACATTCGCTACTGTTACATTCGCAATATACTCATAGTTTGCCTGAGCTGTAGAAGCTGTACAATAAGTAAGAGCAGGTGTACTGAAGTTTACAGAAGCAGAATATGTTCCTACTGTAGTACCGCAAACTAAAGCTACCTGAACTTCATACGTTGTATCATCAATTAAATTGCTAAGGTTGATTGAAGGAACTGCTGTATCAGCTTCAGTCCATACAGTTGTACCTACTTTTCTATAACGTACTTTATAAGTTGCACCAGTATAAGACATCCAGGATACACTTCCTGAAGACACGGTGATATTGCTTACCACAACGTTAGTTGGCGCAGCACTGCTACAAGCAGATAGAGGTGCGATAGTAACAGGTCCTACTGCATAGAAAACATTTCCTATTGAAGAAACTCTTACTTTAATAGTCTGACCGTTCAATGAAGAAGGGAAAGTAAAGTTTTCAGTTCCGTCGTTAAGTGTTGAAGCAGATAATACAGTCCAGTTTGTACCGTTATCTGTAGTATAGTCAATTTTTACATTCGTAACATTATAAGGAGATGCATTGGTATTGGCAACAATCCATTGAATTGGAGTTGGCGTATTCACATCAGCATATTGGTTAGCTAATCTGAAAGGACCATTATCTCCTACAACAATAGTCTGAATTTTAAAAGCAGATTGCTGTTGGGCTACATTGGAATTATTATCTCTTACCGTTAATGCAAAATTTGTAGTTCTTGCCTTAGTAGATACGGCTTCCCATGTATTGTTCGCGTTATTTAAAACTCCGCTCATTACAGAAGTAAATTTCGGGAAGTATCTTGTCGGGCTTGCGTTTGGAGCAGCAGATCTGAATGAAGCTCCTGATGTTGTATTTCCTAAATTATACTTATCAATAGAAACTGAAGCATCATCTACCTCTTCCCAGGAATAAGTCATTGGATCATTTTCAGGATCTGTAGCAGAACCTGTTAAAGCAAAAGCAGTACCTTTAGGTATAGTATATGTTGGAAGATCGGCAATTACCGGTGGATTGTTGGTAATTGTAGTTTCTACATCACAAGTTTTTGCAATTAAATTAGCCTGTACCTGACCGATACTTGCTTTATGGAAATAAGGATCAGAGTTTTGCTGAACATCTGTATCAGGGCCGGTAATACCTGCATATCCCATGATGGTAGTTCCTGAACCTGGTTCCATATTTACTCCGCTTCCTTCAAGATTATGAGAGAAAGTATGGTTAGCTCCTAACTGGTGCCCCATTTCGTGTGCAACATAATCGATATCAAAGGCGTCACCAGACGGAATTCCATTCGCCGGAGAAGTAAATCCTGAACCTTTTCCTTTAGGAACTGTAGTTGTAGGATTGATACATACACACCCGATACATCCGGCGTTTCCTCCACCTCCTGATTTACCGAACAAGTGTCCGATATCATAGTTTTCGTTTCCAACATTGGCTGTCAAAGCTGCTTGCAGCTGTGTGTTCCAAGCCCCTTGTGATCCCGTTGCAGCTGCTGCATATGGATCGGTTGCCGGATCAATATAAATTACATTTGGAAAATTCTGCAGGTTCAAGTGTAGTGCAAAATCTTTCTCAAAAACTCCATTTACTCTGGTTAGGGTATTATTGATAGCAACAAGAGCAGGAGCTCTTTTCTCGGCATCTGTAGCAGTGGCAGGCACGTTTGCAAGTGTCATAAAGTATTGTGTATACTCACCTGTAACAGACATTGCCAGTCTCATTGTTCTGTATTTCTTATCAGAACTTTTGTTAAAAGTTGTTGGCTGATTAGAAAAAGACTGCCCATTTTTCAATAAAGCATCTATTTCCTTCTTAGCAGCAGGAGATTCTTCTGTAGAACACAGGAAACCGTTCTTATCCTTTTTTGTTTTAGGATGAACAGCATAAATCGTTTTGTCTGCTGATGCCGGATCGATAAATTCATATTTATCTCCATGGATAATCATTGACTGAAAATCGTTAGGAGCGATACTGAATCTTAAGTATTTGGTAGGGTCATCGACACTTGTTCCAACATAAGATCCTAATTCATACTTGTCTGCCAGTTCTTTTACAACTACCGGAAAACTGTATACATTAAACCTTTCAATCTTCCCGCTCATAGTAGGAAGAGAAATTACTACAGGAGTGGAATTAGCTCCCATTTCCTGTGCATTCTTCAGCTGAGATCTCAGTAAGTTCAGGTCCAGTTTATAGTACCCGTTACCTCTTACATTAGATTGATCTACTCTAAATCCTGTACTTCTTTTGTTGTCGTCTCCTTTTTTAAGAGAAGTAGGTGTCCATTGCCCGAACACTGCCCCTCCTATGCAAGTTAACATTAAAGCAGTAAATACTCTTTTCATAAATTAAAACACAATTATAATTTCCGCCAAATATAGCTATTTTATAAATCAAACAAATGAAATAACTTAATATTTTTTAATATTATACATCTAAAAAACATATTCATTAAAAAAAACACAAATCAAAGAATATGATTAATTTTATATTCTATATATTGTACAATTCAAGAATTATCATTTATAAAAATTATAAGTAACATTCATTAAAAAAAACACAAACTTTAGGACAATCTAAAGTTTGTGTTTTTTTATATTTTAAATGGTAAGAGCAGTTATTTCTAGAACTTATAAGCAATATTCCATGCAAACCCCATATTAAACTTTGAGGAACTTCTTCCAAAGCCGGGAACGATCATTGGAGAAATATCATCCTGTTTGGAAGTGTAAACCATATATCTTGGCTGAAGATTTACATCTATATAAAAATTGGAACTAAACAATTGCACTCTGCCCCCCAATGTACCTTCAAGCCAGAAAGAAGACTGAGAGGATGAAGGAAATGCTTCAGAGGAACTGCTTCCCCCAAATCCGCGAACGGGAATTGCCATATATTCCTGGTTATAGAATGATCCTGCTGCTTTTCCACCAGCATAAAATCCGTTGAATTCATTCTCTGCATCTTTTGCCAGCATATAGAAAGCCCCCAACTTAACGAAGGGACCGCTTGCTTTTGCATCATAACCATTCTTCTGATACACATTCTTTTCAAAACCTGCTTCCGCAATAGCATGCAGATTTCCTTTTATCTTTGACGAAATAAATCCCTGATACAGTTTTCTGTCTGAAAAGAATCCGGCTCCGGTGTTCAGTACATCAAGGCCAACCATAAAATTGGGTTCATATTTCTCATGAACTTTCTTTTCTGCTTCCTTTTTTTTCTCTTGTGCCCAGCTTATTATTCCCAATAAACTAAAAAGAAAGGTAAAGATTAGTCTTGTCTTCATTCTCTATTTGATTTTGCCCGGCTTCCAGTTTCAGAACAGGATTCGGAGTTACTAATTCTGAACTTAAATTCTCATAAGATTTTTTGATTCCGCACCCCGGAGATACATAGGTAGACTTTGTACTATAGCTGATTCTTACATGAGACTCCGGCCCTTTGAATCTGGTTTTGAAATAAACATCCGTATAGGGTGAGTTGTCTACACGTAAAGGAATTAACCTGGAATCAATGTTGGCAAGTTTTCCCAAATCCACCTTTCCTCCGCCATAGTCTACTGATACATACAATGTATCTATGGTTGTATCCTTTCCTTCCACCAATGTTCTGAAACCTACCTTCATTCTGGGAGTTCCTTCTCCGCTTTCACAGATATCATCATCTCCGCCACAGGAAAAAAGCATTCCTAAAAAGCAGATTGCTATGAGAAATTTAAAGTACTTCATATTAAGATTTGAAATTCAAATTTAAATAATTTATTTTTTAACAAGCAATGCAATGTTCTCAACATGGTGCGTTTGCGGGAACATATCTACCGGTAAGATCTTTACTAAAGTATAATGATCTTTCATCAGGGCAAGATCTCTCGCCTGTGTTGCTGAGTTACAGCTTACATAAACTACTTTTTCAGGTGACAGTTTTAAAATCTGCTCTACAACCTTCTGGTGCATTCCATCTCTTGGAGGATCCGTGATTAACACATCTGCTTTAGGATGATTCGCCATAAATTCATCATTGAAAATATCTTTCATATCTCCACAATAGAACGTTGTATTTGTCAATCCGTTCAATGCGGCGTGTTCTATAGCTGCGTCTATGGCTTCCTGTACAGATTCTATTCCAATCACCTGTTTTGCATTTCTTGCTACATACTGGGCGATTGTTCCTGTTCCGGTATAAAGGTCATACACTACTTCATCTCCTTTAAGATCTGCAAACTCCAATGTTTTTCTGTATAGCTCCAGTGCCTGTTTGTAGTTGGTCTGAAAGAATGATTTCGGACCGATTTTAAACTGCAGTCCGTCCATTTCTTCCATAAGGTATCCTTCCCCGAAATATACATTGATATTTAAATCATAAATAGAGTCATTCTGCTTAGGATTAATAGCATATACCAATGTTTTAATCTGCGGGAATTTTTCTAATAAGAATTCAAAAAGTTTTTCTCTGTTTTCTTTTTCTTCTCTGTAAAGCTGGAAAAGAACCATCCATTCTCCTTTGGAGTTCTGTCTCATCATTAAGGTTCTTAAGAATCCTTCCTGATTTCTCACATCAAAAAAGTCAAGGCCAGTATTAACGCCATATTCTTTTACAGCCAGTCTAATGGCATTGGAAGGATCTTCCTGAAGGAAACACTCTTTCAAATCAAGAATCTTGCTCCACATTCCCGGAATATGAAAACCTAAGGCATCTTTGCTCCCGAAATTTTCTTCGGAGCTTATTTCATATTGAGTAAGCCATCTCGCATTGGAGAAGGAAAACTCCATTTTATTTCTGTAAAAATATTGTTCTTCAGATCCTAGAATCGGAACCGTTTCAAAGTCATCAATTCCTCCGATCCTTTTGATATTATTATAGACTTCTTCCTGTTTAAAATCAAGCTGTTTTTCATAGCTCATATTCTGCCACTTGCATCCTCCGCAAGTACCAAAATGAATACATTTAGGCTCAACTCTGTACGGTGATTTTTCAAGAACTTCAATGGCTTCGCCTTCATAGTATTTAGACTTTGCTTTCTTCACTCTCACATTCACAATATCACCTGGAATGGCGCCTGTTACCATTACCGTTTTACCTTCCTCTGTTTTTCCTATTGCCACGCCTTTTGCTCCAGCTGTCAACAATTTTATATTTTCAAGAGTTAGATCTCTTTTTTTCTTCCTACTCATTCTAAAATTTTCTATTTTCCTAATTGAAACTTTAACGTTCCGGTTTGCAAAAATACAATAAAAAAAACCTTATCCGAAGATAAGGTTTCTATACAGTGTTAAAGTTTATTATTTTGTTGGAGCCGGCTGTGGATTTGCTGGCTGTGGGGCTTGCTGCATTGCAGATGGATCAAGCTGCAGTTGTGGCTGCATTTGCGCATTCGGATCTACTTTCGGAGCAGAAAGACCTGTCAGCTTATCAAGAATTGTCACCAATTCCTGCTCACCAAGGTTGACGAAAGATCTGCTGGCAATTTTACCGTCTTTATCAATGATTACAAAGCAAGGTAATTTGAATCCGTATACCCCATATTTCTTAGCGATATCTGAGTTCAATCCTCCTTCTCCATAAACATTTACTCCCTGAATTCCTTTTAATAAAGAATTACTTGTTTTAATGAACTGGTCTTTTGTATCATCAACGTTTACAAATACAAAATTCATTTTAGACTTATAGAAGTTTACAACTTCTTTTAATACAGGTACGGTAGCTTCGCTGATGTAAGGATTCCATGAAGCATAGAAAAACAGCATATAAGGTTTCCCTTTGTTTTCAGAAAGCTTGTAAGCTTTTCCGTCTTGTTTTGCTAAAGCTGCTTCGGGAGCTGCCTCTCCGATTTTAAGTCCTGTAATCGCTACCTGCATTTTTAAAAGGTCGCTTTTAATAGTAGCATCTTTAATATCTGAATCGATGATCTTCTTAATCTTGTCGATATTAGCAGCCGGAGTTGTTGGATGAATATCAGCCTGAGCCATTACAAATGCAAGAAGATAATCTTTTGTTGTCTGAGATAAATCTTTTTTAGTTTTTAAATACTGGGCAAACATCTCAGAAGTTGTAATACCTGTTTTTCCTTTGCTGTTTGCTTCAGCATATTTCTGGAAATCAGGAGTCATTTTTACCAGAAGATACTGTCTGTAAAGAGGAATGGTTTTCACCATTGCTTCTTTGTCTGTTTCTAACTGGGTTTCATAATCTTTAAAAGCTTTAGAAGATTTGTAAGAAGGGTTTCCGGACATTGGGCCGTGAGACATTTCATAGTTGGCAAGCAAATTAAGAATGGTTACTTTCACATCATTTTTTTTCCACTCTAATAGTCCCTTGCTTGGATTATTTTTCTTAGCAAGGTCATCCACGTTTTTATTAATATCTGCTTCAATTTTATGCATCCCTTTTAAAAATGCAGCTTCATCTCCTGCCATCAAAGCGCCTAAGTTAACTTTATTACCATACTCAGCTAAAAACTTCTGAGAAGCCGTAAGGAAATCATTATTCTTTTTAGCATCTCCGGTAATCACATATTCATTTGGGAAGGTAGCTCCGTTTCCTGAGATATTCACTTTCTGTCCTCCTTCAAGATAGATCAGGCTTTGTCTGCCTGCATAGTTGATTACGTACATCCCATCCTTAGGAGCATCAAAACTTCCTGAAAAGTTTCCGTCTTTATCGAGACCTATATTAATTAAAGGCAGGGTTCCTACTCCTGAAGCTTCTACAAATTCAATTCTTTCCAATGGTGAGCTTCCGGTAATTTTTCCTTTTACTTCTACTTTTTTTGAACAAGACATCACAAAGAATGTGATGATAAACAATAAAAGATATTTTTTCATTTCAATTTTTAATATTACACAAAAATACGCTTTTTAGGGCTTGCTAATTCACACTAATTATTTTTTTTAAAAATTTTATTATTACCGTTCAAAAGGGGTATTCCAATTATTGAATGATACCTTTTTGATGGTAAAAAGCATTTGAAAGATTTTTCAGAAAAACGATTCAACTACCTTTCAAATATATAGTTTATAAATAAAGAATGACGAAGATCTGCCCATAAGTTAACAAACTTTAACAGAGTCTTCTTTTTCATAAAAAAATCGCCTCCAAAAATGAAGGCGATTTTCTATGTATTTGAATCAATTCTATCCTTGATCTACAAGAGCAGCCATGTATTCTCTGTTCATTCTTGCAATGTTTTCAAGAGAAATTCCTTTAGGACATTCTACTTCACACGCACCTGTGTTTGAACAGTTACCAAATCCTTCTTCATCCATAGCTTTTACCATGTTCAGAACTCTTCTCTTAGCTTCTACTCTACCTTGTGGAAGTAATGCATACTGAGAAACTTTTGCTCCAACGAATAACATTGCAGATCCGTTTTTACATGTCGCTACACAAGCTCCACATCCAATACAAGCTGCAGCATCCATTGCTTTGTCTGCATCTTCTTTCGGAACAGGAATAGCGTTAGCATCCAATGTATTACCGGAAGTGTTCACAGAAATGAAACCTCCTGCTGCCATTACTCTGTCGAATGCGCTTCTGTCTACCATCAAGTCTTTGATAACAGGGAAAGCAGCACTTCTCCAAGGTTCAATAACGATAGTCTCTCCATCTTTGAACATTCTCATGTGAAGCTGACAAGTTGTGATACCTGTATCAGGTCCGTGAGCTCTACCATTGATGTAAAGAGAACACATACCGCAGATTCCCTCACGACAGTCGTGGTCGAAAGCGATTGGTTCTTTTCCTTCGTTAATTAAATTTTCGTTCAGGATATCTAACATCTCTAAAAATGAAGAGTCTGTAGATACATCTGATATTTTATAGGTCTCAAACTGACCTTTAGTTTTACTATTTTTTTGTCTCCAAATTTTCAGCGTAAGATGTAAGCCTTTTTTTGCACTCATAATGTTATATTTATAGGTTGGAGATTATTTATAACTTCTAGTTTTAACCTCGATGTTCTCGTAGATCAGTTCTTCTTTATGCAACACTTCCGCGTTGATATCGTCTCCCTGATATTCCCAAGCTCCGACGTATTTGTAGTTTACGTCGTCTCTTTCCGCTTCTCCGTCAGGAGTTGAATGATCTTCACGGAAATGTCCACCACAAGATTCGTTTCTGTGTAGTGCATCGATAGCCATTAATTGTCCAAGCTCAAGGAAGTCCGCCACTCTGAATGCTTTTTCAAGCTCAGTGTTCATTCCTTCTCCTTCTCCCGGAACTTTTACATTTTTCCAGAAGTTGTTTCTTACTTCTTCAATTTCCTTGATCGCTTCTCTTAACCCTTCAGGAGTTCTTCCCATTCCTACTTTATTCCACATAATGTTTCCTAACTGCTTGTGGAAATAGTCTACAGAATGAGTTCCTTTATTGTTTAAGAAGAAATTAATTTTCTCTTTAATTCCTTTTTCAGCCTCGTCAAATGCTGCTGAATTGGTAGGAATAGTTCCTGTTCTGATATCTGCAGAAAGGTAATCTGCAATCGTGTAAGGAAGTACAAAATATCCATCAGCAAGACCCTGCATCAAAGCAGAAGCACCCAGTCTGTTTGCCCCGTGATCTGAGAAGTTAGCCTCACCGATTACGAAACATCCAGGGATCGTAGACTGAAGATTATAATCAACCCATACACCACCCATTGTATAGTGAACCGCAGGATAGATCTTCATTGGAGTTTTGTAAGGATCATCAGCTGTAATTTTTTCGTACATTACGAATAAGTTACCATACTTCTCCTCAACCCACTTTTTACCAAGATCATAGATCTGCTGATCTGTAGGATTATGAATATGTTTTTCGATAGCGGCTTCTTTACCTTTTTTCATGATCTCTGTAGAGAAATCAAGGTAAACACCTTCTTTAGTATCATTATTTTCAATTCCGTATCCGGCATCACATCTTTCCTTAGCAGCTCTGGAAGCTACGTCTCTAGGTACAAGGTTACCGAATGCAGGATATCTTCTTTCCAGATAATAATCTCTATCTTCTTCTTTAATATTTTCAGGTCTTAATTTACCTTCTCTGATCGCTACTGAATCTTCAATTTTCTTAGGAACCCAGATTCTTCCTGAGTTTCTTAATGATTCAGACATCAAAGTCAGTTTAGACTGCTGTGTTCCGTGAACTGGGATACAAGTAGGGTGAATCTGTACGTAACATGGGTTTGCGAAGTAAGCTCCTTTCTTATGGATTTTCCACGCAGCTGAAACGTTCGATCCCATTGCGTTGGTAGAAAGGAAATATACGTTTCCGTATCCTCCTGAAGCAATTACCACTGCGTGAGCAGAGTGTCTTTCAATTTCTCCTGTTACAAGGTTTCTTGCAATAATTCCTCTTGCTTTTCCGTCAACAATAACAAGATCCAACATCTCATGACGGTTGTACATCTTAATTCTTCCTTTACCGATCTGACGGCTCATTGCAGAATAAGCACCTAATAATAACTGCTGTCCGGTTTGTCCTTTTGCGTAGAAAGTTCTTTTTACCTGAACCCCACCAAATGAACGGTTATCCAGCTGACCACCGTAATCTCTTCCGAAAGGAACCCCCTGGGAAACACACTGGTCAATAATATTTGCAGAAACTTCAGCTAATCTGTAAACGTTAGCTTCTCTTGCTCTATAGTCACCACCTTTGATGGTATCGTAGAATAATCTGTAAGTAGAGTCACCATCTCCCTGGTAATTCTTAGCTGCGTTGATCCCTCCCTGAGCGGCAATCGAGTGAGCTCTTCTTGGAGAATCCTGGTAGCAGAATGCTTTTACGTTGTATCCTTGCTCAGCTAATGTAGCTGCAGCAGAACCTCCTGCCAAACCTGTACCTACAACAATAATATCAATCTTATCTCTGTTGTTTGGTGCAACAAGGTTCATATGGTCTTTATGATTTTTCCACTTGTCTTTAAGAGGACCCGCTGGAATTCTTGAATCTAATTTACTCATATTAGTATATTGATATTATTGAGTTATAAAATGGAAAACTGCTACGATGATGAATCCTGCAGGAATAAGGATGGAATACCATTTCCCGAAAGCTTTGATCACCGGCGTATATTTTGGATGTCTGGCACCGATAGACTGGAATGAAGACTGGAATCCGTGAGCTAAGTGTAATCCTAACAAAACAAAAGAGATTACATATAGAGCCACTCTCCAAAGATCAGCAAACTTTTCATGGAGCTCAGGCCAGAAACGTTCTGCATCAGGAGTCAATCCTTCTACATACTTGTAATTCATTTCGTGTAGCCAGAAATCATATAAGTGAAGCGCCAAGAAAGCTAAAATAACAGCTCCTGAAATAATCATATTTCTGGACATCCATGAAGAATTCACTGATGCGTTGTTTGCTGCATACTTTACCGGACGCGCTTTATTATTCTTGATCTCCAATACAAATCCCATTACAAAATGGAAAATTACTGCAAAACCAAGAATAGGCTGCATTAAGAACTGCACAAAAGGATTATAGCCCATAAAGTCGGATGCTGTATTGAATGCATCTTTGTTTAGAACTGATAACAAATTGGTTGTCAAATGCAGTATAAGAAAAATCAGCAAAAACAGAGCTGATAATGCCATAGCGTATTTTCTACCTATCGTAGAACTCGTTAAACCTGCCATATAAGTTTAAATTTGAATTTCCACAAAATTAAGAAAGTTTAACAATATCGAAAAGTGAGAAATCTCACAAATAGACAGTTTGTAATCTTTCTAAATAAGATTTTCACCCGTTATAAATACAGGAAAATGGCTAAATTCAGAACCATCATTTCAGATCATAAGTCTTATCCCTGAAAACTACTTTTTGGATGGAGGGTGACAAGGTTTTTATCTCAAAATAGTCTACTCTTCTGGATGCACAATATGGGTTGATTATATACTGTAAAACCCCCGCCTTATTTTTCATATCCGAAATCCAGAAACATACTCTGCTACCATTTTTTACTGAAAAAATCCTGCTTTTATTAAAATGATGAACCAATATCTCTTCTTTCTGATGTTCAAAAGCCGTGATTCCGCTTCTTATCATCAGAAATAGTAAAACTGTCATCAGCAACCTCATCGTGTTTTTCACCTTGAATTTCAGAATAGCCGGCCTTAACCAATATACAAATACAGATGCAGACATCACTTCTATCCCACTCATTGGAATATTTTCAAAGAAAAGAAAATCAACCTCAGCAAACCAGTGGATCATCTTCAGCAGAACCTGAATAACTTCATCATACACTCTGTTTATAAGATCAAAATCAATTCCCAAAGAAATAAGACCGGTCATTACAAATGAAAAGACAATGATGATCTCAGAAAAAGGAACAATAATAACATTGGCAATAATTGATATAAATGAAAACTGATGAAAATAACAGAGCACCAGAGGAAGTGTTGCCAGCTGTGCTGATAGAGAAATTGTAATGGTGTTATACAAAAGTTTTTCAATATCATTATTCTGTTTTGGAAAGCATTTCAGCAATGGCTGATTCAACCAGTAAATTCCCAAAACAGCCAGAAAGCTAAGCTGAAAACCCAGATCAAAAAGCTGCTGGGTATCTCCAATCAGAATAAAAAAAGCAGATAAAGCAAGTGAATGAAGAAGATCCGGTTTCCGCTGGAGCAAAACGAAAATAAAATAAACACTCAACATGATACAGGACCGCAATACTGAATTGCCCAATCCGATAAAAGCAGCAAATAACCAGATAAAAATCAAACTGAGAATGACTGCATATTTTCTGAGTTTTAAGGTTATAAAACGAGTCAGTAAAAAATAAAAAATCCCAAAAACAACAACAATATGAGTTCCGGAAATGGCCAGAAAATGAACCAGTCCTGACCTATTGAAATCTCTGACGGTGCCTGCATCAATCTCTGTTCTATCGGCCAGAATAATAGCTTTTAGAAATTCTTTGGTTTTTTCTGAAATTCCTGTTTCCTCAATTTTTTTAAGAACCTCAAGCCGGTATTGCCTAAGCCGGTCTGCCCATGTTAAGTCATTCCGCTCCGCAGAAACAATTCCTTCTGAAATATAAATCTGGTAATGAATATGCTTCCTTTTCAGGTATTGGGCATAATCGAACTGAAAATCATACGATGGCACCTGAGGTTGCGTAATATAAGCCTCAGTTTTGTAGTAGTGAATAAAATCCAGTTCTTTCCTGTCTTTTGGAATATAAAAAATTGAATTGAAACAAGTTCCTTCTGCCTGTATTACGCCTTCATATTTTCTATACTTTTCAGAAGAATTTAATTTCTGAGAGATCTTAAATGTAACTGTTTCATGTTTCTTTATCAGAAGCTTATCGTCTGACAAAGAGGTATTATAAAAATGAAGAATAATGCCTCCTCCAAACAATAGGAGCATCAGTAAAACAGTTTTGGTTTTATGTAGAAAATAAGAATGAAAGCAGATTACAACAAGCAGAACCGAACAAGTTACAGCAACCCCATCAATAAAATATTCTGCCAATGCTATTTTATCCTGAAAAAGAATTCCAAGAATAAAACATACTGCCAGAATAAGAAGAGGCTGCTTGTTCAATTTCCATTAATTATCCTTTTAAAATAAGTGATTAAAGGAGAATTTATAAACTCTTAAAGAACTAAATAAGCGCTTTGTCTTCATCAAAAATGTCAACAGAACGCTTTATTTTTTGTTTTAAAAATTAAGTTTGAAAGTATATTATTTCTTTTTCAGAAATTTATCCGTCAAACGCTTCGTTTCTTTTATATAAAATAAAGGATCTTTACCGTAATCTTCATATTTGAAATCACCTGCTTTTTTAGGAACAGCAGGCTCTATTTGTGTTCCTTCATGCCATTCATTGAATGATGTAATTCCAATAAATTCCGGTTTTACCCTGATGGCTGCATCAAACATCTTCTCATAATATTTTCCGTTGTCTCTGCTTTTGAAATTGGCTTCGTTCCATGGGCGGATTCTTGTATCTGAATATCCGGGACCTACACAAGGAATAAAAATCAGATGATGATCTTTAGCAAATTTGGCCATAAAATCCCAGTTGGCTGTTGTACTTCCATACACAAACCCTTCACTGGCAAAATAAGTGTAGAAACCGTCAAAACCTGAGTTATTAAAAAATTTAGCATCATTTTTCTCCACCCAAAGCCCGATATAAAGTGCATCTAAATCTGTGTTTCTAACTGTTTCCTCGCCATTTTTGGATAATATTTTCATCCATTCTTCTTTGGGGATTTTATAACTGTCATAGACATAAAACAAAGGCTTCCCTTCTTTTTTATAGAAAGCATGATGATGAGAGTAAGTTTTTACCAGATAAGAAAGCTGTTCTTTTAATTCTGATGTATTTTTATAGAACGGCTCAATATGAAAGGCAATTTTTAAATCAAAGCGATCTGCAATATCCAGATATTTGATAAGACTTTTATCCGTAAACGAATCTTTTCCCAGCCAGCTTACCACCACCACTCCCACCCCGGAGTCTTTGATCATTTTCATATGCTGCTCTATGATTTTTGTGTCATTCGAGCTATAATTTCCAAGCGCCGGGTAAAAATTAGCACCAATATCATCTCCTCCTGTGTGATGGCCCAGATTATTCCATTTCGGATTACTCCAGTGAGGAAGGATCTCATGATTCCAGTGCTGATAACTTCCGTCCGTTGCAGGATTTCCATACCAACCGTAATAAAATATCTGGATTTTATCTCTTTTATCGTTCTGCTGGGCAAAACTGTTTGAGAAAAATAATGTAAACGTTAATAATAGGAGAAAACGGCTAAAATAATTCATAGTTACAATGTAGATTAAATTCTCAAAAGATTTGATAAAGACTATACTTTCAATATCACCTCAGCAGCATGCTCACTTGCACCTTTTCCACCGAGCTTTTCTCTCAGAAGGTTATAGTCATTCAGAACCTGTTCTCTTTTCTCTCCAGCTATGATTTTATTCAGTTCTTCTACCAGATTTTTAGTATTCAGATCATTCTGAATCAATTCTTTTACGACTTCTCTGTCCATAATCAGATTAACCAGAGAAATATAATTGATATTTTTCACTAATCTTTTAGCAATGGCATAAGAAATTTTACTTCCACGATAGCAAACCACTTCAGGGATATTCAGCAAAGCTGTTTCCAGTGTTGCAGTTCCGGAAGTCACAAGAGCCGCCTTCGAGCATCTTAGCAGATCATAAGTTTTATTGGAAACAAAATGAACATTATCATCTACATATTTCTGATAAAATTCTTTTGGTAAACTTGGCGCTCCGGCAATGACAAACTGGTAATTTTTAAAATATGATCTTACGGAAAGCATGATTTCAAGCATTTTTTCCACCTCCTGTTCTCTGGAACCGGGCAGCAATGCTATGATTTCTTTTTCGTTCAATCCATGCTCCGACTTGAATTTTTCAATACTGATTTCCTGCAGATCCGAAATAGCATCCAGCAAAGGATGACCTACAAAATGAGAGTGAACGCCGTGTTTTCTGTAAAAATCTTCTTCAAAAGGAAGAATCACCATCATTTCATCCACATACTTTTTGATAATTTCTACGCGGCCTTCTTTCCACGCCCAAAGCTGTGGAGAAATATAATAAACAACTTTAATTCCCAATTCTTTGGCAAATCTTGCAATTCTCAGATTGAATCCCGGATAATCTACCAGAATGAGGACGTTAGGTCTGTTTTTCTGAATATCCTCTTTACAGAATTTGATATTATTCAGAATAGTACGGAGGTTCATCACCACTTCCAGAAATCCCATAAAAGCAAGATCACGGTAATGCTTCACCAACGTTCCGCCCTGAGCTTTCATCAGGTCGCCACCCCAAAATCTGAATTCCGCTTGGGGATCCTTGTGTTTTAAGGCTTTCATCAGATTGCTTCCATGTAAATCGCCGGAAGCTTCTCCTGCAATAATATAATACTTCATTTCTATAGTAAGGATAGAGAACAAATTAAGACAGATATGATCTTAATTCGTAAATTTGTTCAAAGATAATGATAAAAAATGTCAGAAGAATTTGAAATCCGGAATAAAGTTGCAGAAAGCGGCCTTATTAATTTTGACCTTACCACTTTACTGCCAAAAGGGGAAAGAAAAGGTATAGACCTTAAAGATTTCCTTTTTCAGGAAATGATCCTTAAAGAAAAGGATTTTCGTGAAAAGGTAGATGCTATCGATACGGAACAATATAAAGATACTTATATATACATCTACAATTCTGTAGATACCATTATTCCTCTTTGGGCTTATTTTGTTTTAACTGCAAAACTTACAGATGTAGCCAAGAAAATAGTTTTTGGAAGTCGTGAAGACCTGGAAGTTATTTTAATGCATAATGCCATCCAGACTCATGATTTTGAGGAAATGAGAGGAAAGAGAGTCCTTGTAAAAGGATGTTCAGATAAAGAAATTCCCGAAAATGCTTATATTGAATTGGTAGAACAATTAAAGCCAATGGTAAAATCCCTGATGTTCGGAGAAGCATGTTCTAATGTTCCTATTATCAAAAATTAAAGGCTGCTGAAGCATTCCTTAAACTTTAACAATATTTGTGAGAGCCGGTTATTTTCTGAGGCATATTTTTTGATAACTTTGGTTTACTTAATACTTAATAAACACAAAAATGAGTTTAATTGACCTTCTTACAGGGAACACCGGCAATCAGGTTGCTGAACAGGCTGAGAACAAATTCGGAATCAGCAAAAATCAGGTAATTGCCCTATTAGCCGTTGCTGCACCTCTTATCATTTCTTATCTTAGAAATAAATCTCAGGATGCTAAAGAAGCGGAAGCTTTAAATAATGCTTTAGATAAAGACCATAACGGCAGTATTTTAAATGATGCTTCACAAATTGAGGCAAGACAGGCTGAAGGCGGATCGATCCTTGATCATATCTTTGGCGGGCAAAAAAGTACTGTTGAAAACCAGTTATCACAGAACACAGGAATTTCAATAGACAAAATTGGTCCTATCCTTGCGATGCTGGCACCTGTAGTTATGGGCTATATCGGACAGCAGAAACAACAGAGTAATGTAGGAGCAGGCGGCCTGGGAGATCTTTTAGGAGGAATTCTTGGAAACGCTTCCAATCAGGCTCAAGCCCAGCAGTCTAATCCTTTGAATGACATTCTTGGAAGTGTTTTGGGAGGTGGCGGACAATCTCAATCATCAGGAAATCCCCTGAACGATATACTGGGAAATGTATTGGGTGGTGGAGGAAACCAACAACAAGGCGGCGGCGGACTAGGCAGCATCCTTGGCAATATTTTAGGTGGTAAATAATTAATTTAATTTTCATAAAAAAGACCGGAGATATGATCTTCGGTCTTTTTATTTTGATTACTTTTTAGATTTTTCTTCAGAAGCGGCAAAAGATTTTGAGGCTTTTTTAGGTCTTCTTTTACCATAACTTCCGGAATTAATTTTTCCTCTTCTTGATTTTTTGTCTCCTTTTCCCATAGTATTATGTATTTGTTGTCCTACGAATTTAGAAAATACAATACTAAAATCCAATTAATGAAGCTGTTAAAGTTTTATAAATTAGGGAGGAAAGCTGGAGAATTCCATCACCCACGCTTTCTACACTTTTATTGTCTTCCATTTTCCTTTTTTAAATAAGATAAAGGCAACAATGGTAATCAATGTTTCTGCGGCTGGAATTGATATAAAAACTCCTTTGGGTCCCAAGTCAAGATATTTTGATAAAAAATAGGCCAGCGGAATCTGAAACAGCCAGAAACCAAAAAGATTAACCCAGGTAGGTGTCCATGTATCACCAGCTCCATTAAAGGCATTGATCATCACCATCCCGATTCCATAGAAAATAAACCCTATACTCATAATCTGAAGTGCATTTTTAGCAAAATCTTTAATGGCAGTTTCCTGAGTAAAAAAGCCTACTAAAAAATTCCCCATAAAAAGAAAGATCAGACTTACAATCAGCATAAAGATGACATTATATTTCACGGTTTTCATCACCGACTGTTCCGCTCTCAACATTTCATTCGCTCCCATATTCTGCCCTACCAATGTAGACGCAGCATTACTCAATCCCCAGGCTGGAAGCATAAAGAACATCATCAGTCTTAAAGCGGTCTGATAGCCTGCCGATGCATTCTCTCCTCCTGTAGTTGCTACCAGTTCTGCAAGGAAAATCCAGCTGCAAGAAGCAATGACAAACTGAAAAATACCGGGAGTTGCAATTTTTATAATAGATTTGATTAATCCGTAATTCGGTTTAAAATAAGAAATCAGAATACGGATCTGAGTATCCGCAACCAAAAGATGGTACAGCTGATAAATTACACCAATACTACGTCCGATTGTTGTTGCCAAAGCAGCTCCCGTAAGCCCCAAAGCAGGTACAGGCCCCAATCCCTTTATCAGAATCGGACAGAGAATAATATTGGCAATATTGGCTATCCATAAGCTTTTCATCGCAATCATCGCGTTTCCGGCTCCTCTGAAAATACCATTAATTAAAAATAAAAGCATAATGATTGTACTGCTTCCCATCATAATTCTGGTGAAATTTTTTCCATAAGCGGCAGCTTCTGGTTTTGAACCCATCAGGATCAGGATTTCTTCTGCGTAGAGGACTCCCAGTAAGCTTAAAATAAAAGTAACCGTAAAAGAAACCAGCAACACCTGCGCAGCACTTCTGGAAGCCTGTTCCGGGTTTTTCTCACCAATTCGTCTTGCTACCAATGCTGTTGCCGCCATACTCATCCCAATCGCAATAGAATACATTATCGAAAGTACAGATTCGGTAAGCCCTACAGTTTGAATAGCAAAACCGCTTTCTTTCAGATGGCCGACAAAATAAAGATCCACAAGAGCAAATACGGATTCCATTGCCATTTCCAGCATCATGGGAATGGCTAAAAGCAGCACAGCACTTCTGATATTCACTTTCGTAAAATCGGTCTCTTCACCACTGAATGCTTTTTTCAAAAATTCAATATATTTTGTCATTTCGCAATTAATATTTTGTGTAATCCCAAAAATACAAATCCAATTATTAGAAAAACTTAGCAATTGGTAATAAAATTTAATTTAGATTTGTATATTCTTAAAAATTATTCTTATGAAAAAAATAATCTCTACTACCTTTCTATTTGGAATGTTACTGTCTGGCAGTATGTTATCTGCCCAGAAGATGACTCAGGAAAAGATGAAAGCCATTTATTCTGATGATATATCAACATTTAAAAAACAGTTTGCTCCGGGAGATTACAACAAATGTTTCCTTGTTGGAAATATACTTTATTCACCTCTTGGTTTCAGTGTAATGTCCGACAGAAAAAACATTATCAACTTCCTTTTGGACAGCAAGGCTAATGTCAATAAAAAATGTCAGAACAAAACGCCTCTTGAAGTAGCTGATGAGACTAAAGGCAGCGAAGAAGTGAAAAGAATTCTTATTGCAAAAGGCGGTAATAGAGATTAAAAAACTAAAAACAATAGATGAAACTTCCGAAAGGAAGTTTTTTTTATTTATAAAACCTGCAAAAATCTTATCTTTGCCAACGAAAAATTCAAGGTCCGGAACTGGACCTTAAACATTGAACTTTAAACAAATAATTATGTTTCGATCACACACCAACGGAGAGCTATCTCTGAAAAATCTGAATGAAGAAGTTACACTATCAGGATGGGTACAGACTATCCGTGATAAAGGATTTATGATTTGGGTAGATCTTCGGGATCGTTACGGAATTACCCAGCTGGTTTTTGACCAGGAGCGTTCTTCTGCACAATTGATGGAAGAAGCTAAAAAACTGGGCCGTGAATTTGTGATTCAGGCTACCGGAAGAGTTATTGAAAGAGTAAGCAAAAACCCTAATATTCCAACAGGGGAAATCGAAATTCTGGTAGAGAAACTGACAATTCTGAACGATTCTCAGCTTCCTCCCTTCACCATTGAGGATGAAACGGATGGTGGTGAGGAGTTAAGAATGAAATACCGTTACCTGGATATCAGAAGAAATCCGGTAAAAGATAAACTGATCTTCCGCCACAAAATGGCACAGAAAGTAAGAAATTATTTATCTGACGAAGGTTTCATTGAAGTGGAAACACCTGTTTTGATCAAGTCTACTCCAGAGGGAGCAAGAGATTTTGTTGTACCAAGCAGAATGAATCCGGGGCAGTTTTATGCATTGCCACAGTCTCCACAAACTTTCAAACAGCTTTTGATGGTAGGTGGAATGGATAAATACTTCCAGATTGTAAAATGTTTCCGTGATGAGGATTTAAGAGCAGACAGACAGCCGGAGTTTACACAGATCGACTGCGAAATGGCTTTCGTAGAGCAGGAAGATGTCATGAACGTATTTGAAGGGATGACTAAAACTCTTTTAAAAGATATTACAGGTCAGGAATTCGGAGATTTCCCAAGAATGACTTTCGCAGATGCGATGAGAAAATATGGAAATGACAAACCGGATATCCGTTTCGGAATGGAGTTCGTAGAATTGAATGAACTGGTAAAAGGAAAAGACTTTAAGATATTTGATGATGCTGAATTAGTAGTCGGAATCAATGTAGAGGGTTGTGCAGACTATACAAGAAAGCAGATTGATGAACTTGTTGATTGGGTAAAACGTCCGCAGATTGGTGCTTCAGGAATGGTTTGGGCAAAATTCCAGAATGACGGAGTAAAAACCTCATCGGTAAACAAATTCTACAACGAAGAAGATTTAACAAAGATCATCGAAAAATTCGGAGCAAAAGAAGGTGACTTGATGTTGATTCTTTCCGGAAACGAAAATAAAGTAAGAGCTCAGCTTTCTGCATTAAGAATGGAACTTGGAAACCGTTTGGGATTAAGAAAAGGAAATGAGTTTGCTCCACTTTGGGTAGTAGACTTTCCGCTATTGGAATGGGATGAAGATACCGAAAGATACCATGCAATGCACCACCCGTTCACCTCTCCGAAGCCAGAGGATATCCACTTACTGGAAACTGATCCTGGTAAAGCAAGAGCCAACGCTTATGATATGGTTCTGAACGGAAACGAAATCGGTGGAGGATCTATCAGAATTTTTGACAGAGATCTTCAGTCTAAAATGTTTGATTTATTAGGATTTACCAGAGAAGAAGCAGAAGCTCAATTCGGATTCCTTATGAATGCCTTCAAATACGGAGCACCACCACACGGAGGTTTAGCATTCGGATTTGACCGTCTGGTAGCAATTCTTGACGGAAACGAAGTCATCAGAGATTATATCGCATTCCCTAAGAACAATTCAGGACGAGATGTAATGATCGACGCACCTGCTTCTATTGCAGATGCACAGCTCGACGAACTGGAATTACAATTGAACTTAAAAGCATAAATGTAAAGCGGGATTTTCATCCCGCTTTTTTACTATGAAAACTTTCATTCAACTACTTTCTTTAATTAACTATGTATCAATTTTGGGGTTTGTAATATCTATGATACTAATACTATTAAAAAAAGTAATATACTATCCTTCCAATATAATCAGGCAAGCAAAAGAAAAATCTTCGAAATACCGATCTATAGCTGGATTATGCATTTTTGTAAGCATTGCTTGTACTCTAGGTAGTAAAGAACTTATAAAACATGATTTCCAAAAAAAGCTGAAAGAAAATAGGATTATCCAGGTGGAAATCAACGGGTTTACCTTCGCTCAGGAAGATGCTGCTGATATTTTTACAAAATTTGAAGGTGATCCCGGACGTTTTCATTGTGAATCTTATTTAGGATATATTACTTTTGAAAATAATGAGTTTATTCCTATTGAAGTTATTCAACATTGTTATGAGGAAAACAAATACATTATCATCTCTAAGAAATATTCAACAGATACTACAATTGGCGTTATCACAACTTCCAAATTCAATTATATAAAAAATAGAGCTTCTACAGATCAACAATAATCTTAAGGGAAATTATTGCATTTTCAACATCTGCTCCCTTCCCGGCCCTGTCGACAGATAGCCTACAGGAATTCCCAATTCTGCTTCCAGAAATGACAGAAATTCAATCACTTCCTTTGGCAGCTCCGAAGGGCTTTTCATTGCAGAAAAATCAGTATCCCAGCCATTCATCCACTTCAATACAGGTTTTCCATTTTCAGGAAGTAAACCTGAAACATCCACTGTTTTTCCATCTTCCAGTTCATAATGGGTACAGACTGCTACAGATTTTAATCCACTCAAAACATCCGCTTTTGTCAGAACCAGCTGAGTAACCCCGTTGATCATTACCGCATATTTTAAAGCAGGTAAATCCAGCCATCCGGTTCTTCTCGGACGTCCTGTATTGGAACCAAATTCATTTCCTTTCATTCTGAGATCATCTCCAAACTCATCTAAAAGCTCCGTTGGAAATATACCATTTCCCACACGCGTACAATACGCTTTCGCTATCCCGTAAATTTCACCGATCTTTTTCGGTGAAACACCTAGACCGCTACTCGCGCCTGATGCTGTCGTTGAGGAAGACGTTACATAAGGATAAGTACCATGATCAATATCCAGCATCGCCGCCTGAGATCCTTCTGCCAATACCTTTTTACCTTCAGATAAAGCTTTGTTGATATAAATTTCAGTTTCTGTACAATTGAATTTTTTAAGGAATTCCACCGCATCAAAAAACTCTTTACTGATTTCTTCTAAAGCAGGCAAAACAATCATTCCTCCTTCTTCAAGCATCCTGTAATCTCTATTCAGAATATGCTGCGCCCTGCTTTGAAAATCTGGTAAAAATATATCTCCTGCTCTCAGGTTTTGTCTTAATATTTTGTTTGAATATGCCTGGGCAATTCCATTTTTTGTAGTTCCGATAGTGGTATACTCAGGACTTTGTTCCATGAAAATATCCAGAAGCTTATGCGTTGGCATTACCAGGTGTGCTTTTTTGGAAATAATGATATTGTTTTCCGGCTGAATGGTTTTATCAAATACCTGAAGATTCAGAATTTCTTTTTTAAAACTTACAGGATCAATAACAGTTCCCGTGCCGATCACATTCTGTACTCCTTTCATAAAGATTCCCGAAGGAATCATTTTAAGCGTTATTCTGCGCCCGTTTCTTTCAATGCTGTGCCCAGCATTAGATCCGCCATTAAAACGAGCTGTAATGTCGTAATTTTCACTGATCAGATCAATGAACTTTCCCTTTCCTTCATCTCCCCATTGTAGTCCTAATACAATATCCATATTCGTACTTTAAATTTTATGAAGCAAAGCTATGGCAGTCAGCAGGAAAGACCATTGTCATTTGACAAAAAGAGATTGATGAGATGTTTGCAGTTTGAAAAATCGACAAACTCTATTGCCCCTGCACACTCATTAAGATCATCTATCAATTATCATTTATCAATAATAATTCTAGACAATATTTCTCCTGATCCTGCTCAGTGAAGACGGCGTAACACCAAGGTAAGAAGCCAGCATAGATTGAGGAACTCTGTTGGCAAGGCCGGGATAATGATTTAAAAAATGAATGTACCGTGATTTCGCATCCTGATTAAGCATGATACTGGCGACCTTCAGTTTATTTTCCACTACAAAAGCATGGATTCTTGCAAACAAAACAGGCCATACCGCAATTTTCTCTTCCAGAATTTTAAAATGTTCACGGTCAATGACCAGCAATACAGCATCGGTAATCGCTTCAATATCTTCATGCGCGGGCAGTTGATCCGTAAAGCCCTGAAAGTCCCCAATAAATCGCCCTTCATAAATAAAATACCGTGTGAAATCGTCACCTTGCTTGTTGTAATACAAAGACCGGAAAACCCCTTCTTTCACAAAGGCAATTCTCTGACTTACTTTCCCGGCTTCTATAAAAGGCTCTCCTTTTTTTACTGTCATTTCCTGAATTCCTTCAGCAATCAGCAGCTCGTCCTGAGGATTCAGTGTTCCGAATTTTTTGATATAAGTAAAAAGCTCTTCCATATTTTGATATCACCACGGATTGCGGAAATATAAAGATATAAAAGTCGGAGATAAAAACAATTGTCATTTGGCAACAAAGTCCATGAAAGGTACCACATGGGCTTCTGTCGGCATATTAATTGCTTGATTTTTAAAAACGTAAGACAATGAAAGCAATTTGGAACGGCGCAATTGGCTTCGGATTAGTCAACATTCCTGTAAAAATTTATTCCGCAACGGAAACCACAAAACTGGATCTCGATATGCTCGACAAATCTGATTTTTCAAACATCCGGTTCAAGCGAGTAAATGAAAATACAGGAAAAGAAGTAAAATGGGAAAACATTGTTAAAGGTTATCTCATAGACGACAAATATATCGTTCTTGATGAAGAAGATTACGAGGCTGCAAGCCCGGAAAAAACAAAAATCCTTTCTATTGACCAGTTTGTAAAGGAAGTAGAGGTAGACAGTATGTATTTTGAGACTCCGTATTATCTGGAACCTCAGAAAAATGGTGAAAATGCCTACAGACTTTTATTAAAAGCTCTTGAAAAAACAGCCATGGTAGGAATAGGAACTTTTGTACTCCGCGAAAGCGCCGCTATTGGGATGATCCGTCCTTACAATGACGACATACTGGTCCTTAACCGCCTGAGATTTGATCAGGAAATAAGAGACTATTCAGATTTAAAAATTCCTGCCCAAAAAGCTCCGAAACCTGCAGAACTGAAAATGGCTGTCAGCCTGATTGAACAGCTTTCTCAGGAATTTGATCCCGCAATGTATAAAGATACCTATTCTGATGAGCTGATGAAGATCATCAAGCAGAAAGCAAAAGGCAAAAACGTAAAAGCCCAAAAAGCGCAGCCTGCTAAGGAAGGTAAAGTGATTGACCTTATGGCGCAGTTAAAAGCCAGCCTGAATACCTCTAAATCCAAATCCGCATCGTAATGGCTCTCAAAGATTATCATAACAAAAGAAAGTTCGATGAAACCAGTGAACCTAAAGGAAAAACAAAGAAAAGCAAAGACAAACTGATTTTTGTGATTCAGAGGCATGCAGCCTCCAGACTTCATTATGACTTCCGGCTTGAAATGGAAGGTGTACTGAAGAGCTGGGCTGTTCCGAAAGGCCCGTCTTTAGACCCAAAAGACAAACGTCTTGCCATGATGGTAGAAGATCATCCTTATGATTATAAAGATTTTGAAGGAAACATCCCGGAAGGAAATTATGGTGCCGGACAAGTGGAAGTGTGGGACAGCGGAACCTATGAACCTTTGGAGGAGAATTCAAAACTTTCTGATGAAAAAGAACTTCTGAAGGAACTCCATGCCGGTTCTTTAAAATTTATTTTGCATGGCAAAAAGCTGAAAGGTGAATTTGCTCTGGTTAAAATGAAAAATAATGATGACAACTCATGGTTGCTTATTAAACATAAGGATGAATTTGCAGAAAGTCCTTACGATGCTGAAGAAAACACTTCACCAAAATCTTTGGTCACCCAATTTTTAGAGGAAAAAAAAAACCTAAAAATAAAAGAAAAAAAGAAGTCGTAACTTCTGAAAAATCTTTCAGAAACTTCAATTCTTTGACAAATGAAAAAAAGCTTAAGTCTTTCATTAAACCAATGCTGGCTAAACTTTCAGAGGAAGCCTTCAATGATAAAGACTGGATCTTTGAAATAAAATGGGATGGCTACAGAGCTATTGCAGATCTCAGCCATGATACTTCGCTTTTCTATTCCCGGAATGGAATTTCCTTTTTATCAAAATTTGACAAAATTGCTCAGGATTTCGAACAACAAAAACATCGTATGATCCTGGATGGCGAAGTTGTGGTCTATAACGAACAGGGAAGGCCCGATTTTCAGCTTTTGCAACAAATCGGTGATAACCCTGGTGCCGCCCTTGCCTATCAGGTTTTTGATATTCTATGGCTCAATGGCCATTCTACAGAAGATCTTCCTTTAATTCAACGAAAAGAACTTTTAAAAGAAGCTCTGACAGAAACCGAACGGATCAAGTATTGTGATCATATTCCTGAAAAGGGCATTGAGTTTTTTGCGCAAATGAAAGAAATGGAACTGGAAGGGATGATCGCAAAAAGGGCAGACAGCCTGTATGTTGAAAATCACAGAACTACCGATTGGCTTAAAATCAAGTTTTCCAATACAGAAGAGGTCATTATTTGTGGTTTTACGGAACCCAGAGGATCCCGGGAAAGCTTCGGAGCGTTGATATTAGGAAAATTTATCGATGGGCAGCTTACTTACTGTGGTCATACAGGAACAGGTTTCAATACGGCTTCTTTGAAAGAAGTGTATGAGAGACTTCAGAAAATAATTGTAAAGTCAGCTCCATTCGAAACAGCTCCGAAGACCAATATGCCGGTAACGTGGGTAAAACCTGAGCTGGTATGTGAAATCAAATATTCTGAAATTACCAAGGATGGAATCTTCAGACATCCGGTTTTTATCACAATCAGGGATGACAAAAGCCCGGAAGATACTAAAGATCCATCCTTCACCGAAAAATCTAAAGATATGAATACGAAAGCTTCATCAAAAAAGACAAAGACTTCTGAAAAAGAGATTACCTTAGACAAGCATTCCGTAAAGCTTACCAATCAGGATAAGGTATATTTTCCTGAAGATGGCATTACAAAAGGAGATGTCATTGAATATTATCAGTCTGTAGCACGTTATATTCTCCCTTATTTAAAAAATCGTCCGCTTTCTCTCAACCGCTTTCCCAATGGAATTGAAGAGCAGAGCTTTTATCAGAAAGATGCAGGAGATCATGTTCCTGACTGGATAAAAACCACACAGGTATATTCGGAATCCAATGATAAACATATCGATTATATTTACTGTAATGACAAAGCTACTATGGCTTATCTTAATAATTTAGGCTGCATTGATTTCAATCCATGGAACAGTTCTTTACCAGATCTTGAGCATCCGGATTATCTGGTTTTAGACCTTGACCCTTCTTCAAAAAATACATTTGATGAGGTGATTGAAACGGCACTTCAGGTGAATGAAGTTTTAAAATCAATTAAAATAAAAGGTTACTGCAAAACCTCAGGAAGTACAGGAATTCACATTTATATTCCGATGGGTGGTAAATATGATTTTGACCAGGTAAAAGATTTCGCTCATATCCTCATGAAGCAGGTGAATGATAAACTGCCCAAGATTACCACGCTGGAAAGAAGTCTTCAAAAAAGGGATAACAAAAAAATTTACCTTGATTACCTGCAAAACAGAACAGGGCAGACTCTGGCAAGTGCATACAGTCTGAGACCAAAACCCGGAGCTTCAGTTTCCATGCCTCTGGAATGGGACGAATTGAAACTGGGAATGAAACCTACAGATTTTACTATTAACAATACCCTTGAAAGAATTAAAGAGAAAGGAGATTTGTTTAAACCAGTTTTGGGTAAGGGAATTGATATGATGAAGGCTTTGGAGCTGCTGCAGAATATAGAGTAAAAAAAAGAGACGAGAAAATTCTCGTCTCTTTTTTATTCCTTTATAAATTTGTTGGTTATACTTCCGATTTTCAGATAATATATCCCGTGTTCAAGATTACTAACGTCTATCTTATTATCTTTAATAATTGCTTTCAATATATTTCTTCCACTTGCATCTGTAATTTCTACATTATTATCCTTCATTTTTCTGGAATTAATATTCAGGATATTCTTTACAGGATTAGGATATATACTTACACTTTCATCCTTAATTCTCTCCTCTTTAGCCGTTAATATATTTCCATTATTTAAAACCTTTGTAATAATACCTTTATTCGGCGTCTGATGATTTCCAAAAATCAATATTTTCTGATCAGCCGTCATGATTGCAGATCTCATAAATTCCTTATAATTTAAATCAACATCAACTATTCCGTTATTCCCAAAACCCGAATCTACGGAACCATCCGTATTAAATTTTTTGATAAATTGGTTAAGGTCTGCTGCGTTTCCCGTGGGGCTTGCCATACATACCAAAAATAAATGGTTGCTATTATCTAATAATAAAGTAGGATAAAGGATATTATTGTCAACATAATAATTATTGCTATTATAGTAAGATTCATTAACAATACCATTCGTTCCAAAACTATTGTCCAGATCTCCATTTTGATTTAATTTCATCAACGTGATCAGAGATACTGGTGAAGCAGCAGAAGACGAAACTCCATATATGTAAGTGTTATTATCTTTACCTGTTGCCGTACAGAAATAAGTTGAATAATTTTGAATCGGGGTATAAGATATCGAATTATTATTATAAGTAGTATCTAAAATGCCATCTGCAGAATACCTTGACTTTATAAATTGTCCATCTGTTTTTTGCCCGATTAATAGTAATTTTGAATCATTTTGAAGTACCAGGCGTCCTAAATTTGCTTCCTGCAGCACAAGACCATTATTTCCAAACGTGGTATCAATAGAACCATTTTCATTAAGGCGGAGAACGGCTAATTTTGATAACTGGTTATCTACTACTGTTGTGCACAGCAAAATTTTGTTATTACTAGTTAAAATTACATTATGAAAATTAAAAGGGCCAGACAGTCCAAGGGTGTCAAAAAATGAGTTAAATACAGAATTAGCAACCACTCCATTAGTACCAAACCCTATATCATAAGTTCCGTTTTCATTCAACCGGATTAACTTATTGCCCAAAATATCACCAAGGATAATTTTTTGATCAGGCTGAATACACATTTTAATCAAACGGGAAATCGGGTTGGAAGAAACTGGCGGAATAAATACTGTATTGAAACTGTTATCTATAGTACCATCAGCATTCAGCCTTTGAATTACATTGGTAGTAGACTGACTGCTATTGGGTATATTGTAAAAGGTTCCACTTACCATAATTTTCTGCTGTGCAGTAAAAGCTCCGGTTTCATAAATAAATCCGTATGCATTGTTAGGCGTGTATGTATATATTCCATTATTGCCAAAAGAAGGATCTAAAAATTGGCTTTGTGCTGTTACAGATGTTACTGCACTAAAAATTCCTATAAAAAGGAGCAGTTTATTAATCATAGTTAGTAATTTTTTGCAAATATAATGTAATATTTGAGCAGGCAATATTAATCTTAAATATTTGTAGCAACAGCAGTTATTCGCATAACTCAGTAATAAAAACTCCCACATAATATAACGCAGGAGTTTCTTTAAAAAAATTAAATATAATTATTGATTGTAAATATGCACATCCCTTTGAGGAAAAGGAATTCCGATTCCTGCTTTATCGAGAGCTTCTTTACAACCGATGATTAATTCTTCATTCATTGTCCAGAAGTTTTCAGTGGAAGTACTTACTCTTACCGATACATTGACAGCACTGTCTCCAAGCTCTGTTACTACTACCTGGGGCGCAGGTGTTTCAAGAGCATATTGATTATTTTTAATAACTTCCATTAGAATATCCTTGGTCTGCCTAAGATCCGCATCATAAGCAACTCCGATATCCAATGATGTTCTTCTTGTTCCCAGCTGGGTAAAATTGGTAATGCTATTATTTGACACTACCCCATTAGGAATAACAATCAGTTGGTTTTGTGGTGTAACCAGCTTTGTATGAAAAATATCAATAGCCTGTACAGTTCCTGACACACCTGAACTGGTAGAAATAAAATCTCCGATTTTAAAAGGTTTTAATAATAAAATTAAAATTCCACCTGCAAAATTCGTTAAGGATCCCTGTAAGGCTAAACCTACTGCCAGACCTGCGGCACCAATCATGGCAACAAATGCAGAAGTCTGTACTCCAAGCTGTGTTACAACAACAATAAACAAAAGAATATTCAATCCCCAGTTGATAATATTTAAAAGAAAGTGCTGGAGCGAAGCTTCCATGTTTCGTTTTTTGAAAGCTTTTTCAACCAGCTTTTTGATCATTCTGATCATCCATGAGCCAATCAGGTAAATTAATAATGCAGAAATGATTGCAGTAAAAATCCTCGGTGCCCATGAAATTGCTGAAGAAATTAAGGTGTCCCAGTGTTGTTGAATCTTGTTCAATTCTAAATCGTCCATTTTTATACTATGTGTTACTATTTATATCAATATTATATCAATACAGCATTGATATCTTCTGCAGGATTTGAAAAAAGAATTCTACCCTTCCCTACCTGAGCGAAGGTGAATCATATTTATCCTTGAAATAGATTGACAGCAGAAAAAGAATGTTTCAGCTTTATTCAATAATCATTCAGAAACTGAATCTTGCAGGAAGAAATAATTTTTGGGACATAGAATTACAAAAACGATACCGAACTGTCTGCTATTAAAGAAAAATAATATTAATGAAAATTCATTAAGGTAATTTCGCAACCAGGCTTTCCGGCAAAAGTCTAAGAATATGATAAATCATTTTCCATTTAAAATTTGGAACAATGGTAAAAGAGTTTCCTGCACCGACAATAAATTTCGCCACATAATCCGGTTCCATGATCAGGGATTGATTCAGTTCCAATCCTTCATTGATTTTTGTTCTGATATACCCGATAATCAAAGCATTCACGATGATTTTACGGGAAGCTAATTCCTGCCTCAGCCCTGCCAGAAACTGCGTAAATGCAGCCTTGGTACTTCCGTAGACAAAATTGCTTTTTCTCCCTTTTACCCCTGACAAGGATGAAAGACCAATTATTCTTTCCAGGTTCGTATTGCTTTTATCCATTGCAATAATACTCAGAATAGACACACCTCCCATATAATTGACCTCCATCATTTGCTTTGCTCCCTTGAAATCAGTGAGAGCTTGTTGGTTGTCTACTAAAAAACCTGCAGCATAGACTACAATATGAGGCTTTACAGAAAGATTGTAATAAAACTGATGATGAGAACCAAAATCAGCAGCATCAAAATACAAAATAGAAACTTTTGAGCGGTCAAGATTATTTGAATCAACAAAATGATCCAGAGATGTTGTATTTCGGGAAGCAGCAATGACTGTGAATCCTTTTTCAACATATTGTATCATACATTGTTTTGCTACATCTGAATTAGCACCAAGAATAAGAACGGTTTTGTTTGTGTTTTGATTCATGAAGCAAAGATAATTTTTTTATTAAACACTATTCCCACTCATTGCTTTCACAATTGGACCCAAAAGCAGCCAAACATATTAAAAATATGGGAAGTAAATACGACTTATGAGATCAAAATCTTATAAAAAGCTGCGGCGGGTGAACAAAGTTCACCCGCCGCAGCTAAATATTTTCAGACTGAATTATTTCTTTTCTTCAGTGGCTGTCTCTTTTTTGTCATCTGCCTTATCAGCAGATTTTGCTCCAAAGCGCGCTTCTGTCATTTCTCTTGAAACCGCTGCTTTTTCGAATTTCAGTTTTCCGGATAATGTTTCAATAACAAAACCATCATCCTGAACCTGAGCAATTCTTCCATGAAGACCCGATGTAAGAACTACTCTTGTTCCTACTTTAAGGTTTTCCTGAAAGTTTTTCTCCTGCTTTTGCTTTCTCATCTGAGGTCTGATCATCAGGAAATAAAACCCTACGAACATCACACCCATTGCTATCATCATCATTGATGAAGATCCTTGTGGCTGTGCCTGTAAAAATAATGTCAACATATTTTAAATATTATGGTTGAATGTTCGCTGTGAACGTTAATCTGATTGGCGATTTTTCTACGTTTGCAAAAACGTCAGCATACTTCTGAACATTTCCGTCGAAGCTTGAAGAATCAAAGTGCAAAGTAACTTTTCCTTTTTTACCCGGCATGATTGGCTCTTTTGTAAAATCAGGAGCTGTACATCCGCATCCTGGCTTCACTTCAGAAATAATTAATGGATTTTTCCCTGTATTGGTAATTTCATATACATGCTCTACTTTATCTCCTTTTTTGATTTTACCAAAATCAAAGTTGTTTTCAGATAAAGCTACAGAAGTAGATGGTTCGTTGGAAACCGGAGCTGCCGTTTCACCGGTTACAGCTGCTGCTGTAGAATCAGTGGTTACCGGAGCCGCAACAGCTGCAGAATCAGTAGTTGCAGTTTCCGTACTTTGAGTTTCTTTGTTTTCTTTTTTACATGAAACTAACCCAAAGCCTATAATTGACAAGGCGATAATTGATAACGTCTTTTTCATTTTATATTCTATTTTGATCTTTACAATATTTATCTAAAATACCATTGATGAAGATATTGGAACGGTCTGTAGCAAATACTTTCGCAATTTCAATATATTCATTAATGATCACTCTTGAAGGTGTGAAAGCAAAGTTGTCAAGCTCTGCAATAGCTGTAGATAAAATTACTTTATCCATAAGAGAAACTCTTTCCAGATCCCAGTTTTCGAGTCTTTCTTCCAGCTTCTTTTCATTGTTCTCCCAGTTGTTCAGGGTATCTCTCAACAATTTTGCAGCAAATGTTTTATCTTCTTCATCTTTAATCATTTTGATCAAAGTTCTGCTTTCTTCATCTTCTCTCAGGAAACCGATTGTTTTTTGTACCATTGAATTGGCGATATGGATATCATCATACCATGAAAGTTCCTTATCACCTAAATAATCATGAAAATCTTCATTCTCAGCAATATATCTTAAGAATAATTTCCCAATAAATTTCTGATCTTCTTCAAAAGAATATCCTTCTTCTTTCATGAAATCCTGATAACGTTTTCCAGCAGTAATTCTCTGGAAAGTTTTTACCAATAAGTCATCATGCATATCCCATTTCAATTGCTTGTGCTGACCTGTAAAAAATAATCTTTCAGGATTTTCTTCCAGTTTACGCAATACCTGGTTGTTGATGAATTTTTGGTTAGGATTAATATCAGCATCAGTTTTAAGAAATTTATTCTTACCAATTTCGATCTGATTCTCTGCCAAATCTTTCAGACCCACCAAAAAGTTGAGCTGATAGATGTATAGATAATAGATTTTCTCTATCCCGGCAAACATGTTTTTCTCTAAAACATCAAATTTTACAGGATTTTGGTAGTAAGAATACACGGTCTGTACTACTTTTTCACGGATTTGTCGTCTTCCTAACATTCAAAGAGCTTTTTATGGCTGCAAAGATACAAAATTTAAAATTGATGAAATTCGTAGTGTGATGACATTTTTGTAATTTTGTCAAACTATATGAAAGCGCTAAAAACCTTAAACCCTTATTTTTGGAAACACAAAATACTATTGTTTTGGGGGGTACTCTTTATCATTGCCAGTAATTTCTTTAATATATATAAGGTTCAGTTTGTAGGAAAATCTGTTGATGAACTTACAAAAAATGGGAATCTCGGCTTCAACCAACAGGTTTTAATCTATGTTGGAATTATTGTAGGATGTTCTCTTTTAACCGGATTCTTCACTTTTATGATGAGACAGACCATTATTGTTGCGTCAAGGAGAATAGAATATGAACTTAAAAATAAAATCTACAGACATTATCAGGATTTATCTTTAACGGATTATAAACAGACCACCATCGGAGACTTAATGAACAGATTGAGCGAAGATGTTGTTGCAGTAAGAATGTATCTTGGTCCCGGGGTCATGTATGTAGCCAATCTGATTGTCTTAGTATTGATAACGGCGATCTACATGGTAAAAACAGATGCTTCCATGACGATGTGGACTTTACTTCCTCTTCCTATTTTATCGTATGCTATTTATAAGGTAAGTTCAATCATCAATAAAAAGTCAAAAATCATGCAGAAAAGCCAGTCTGCGATTTCAACTTTTGTACAGGACAGCTTTTCCGGAATCCGTGTGGTAAAATTTTTCGCCAGAGAAAAATATATCGAAAAAAACTATGGCATCAAAGTTACTGATTATCAAAACAAAGCCTTGGATCTGGCCAAGACAGAAGCCTATTTCTTCACCATTATTCTTTTCGTTATCGGTTTATTAAACGTAGCCATCATCTGGATTGGAGGTGCCAAATATATTGCCGGAGAATTAAGTATCGGTAAGATTGCTGATTTCTTCATGTATATCAACACCCTGATTTTCCCGTTCTCTATGGTAGGATGGGTAACTTCTGTGAATCAGAGAGCTGAAGCGTCTATGCAGAGGATCAATGAATTCATGGATAAGAAATCGGAGATCATTAATACCAATTTTGAAAACTATCCTATCAAAGGAGATATTGAATTCAGAAACGTTTCTTATGTATATCCAAATACGGGAATCAGGGCACTGGATAATTTAAGTTTTAAAGTAAAAGCCGGAGAGTCATTGGCTATTATGGGTAAAACCGGTAGTGGAAAATCAACAATTGCCTTGCTGTTGTGCAGATTAATAGATCCTACAGAAGGGGAAATTTTAATTGATGGCAAAAACCTGAAGGATCATAATCTGGAGAACTACAGAAACTTTATCGGGTATATTCCTCAGGAAAGTTACTTATTTTCTGATTCTATTGAAAATAATATTGGTTTTGCCATTGATCATCCTTCTCACGAGAAAGTAGTAGAATACTCAAAAATTGCAGATGTTCATAAGAATATTGTAGAGTTTAAAGATCAATATAAAACACTTGTTGGTGAACGCGGAGTAATGCTTTCGGGGGGACAAAAGCAGAGAATTTGTATCGCAAGAGCCTTAATTAAGAACCCCAATATTATCATTTTTGACGATTCTTTGTCTGCTTTAGACACAGAAACTGAGCAGAATATTCTGGAAAATATTGATAGAAAAATCAGCAATGCCACTTCCATAATTATCACACACAGAGAGTCTAGCGCTCAAAAAGCCCATCAAATTATCAACCTTACTGAAATTGCCAATTCTGTAACCGCTTAGCCATTTCATTCTCAATTGTTAAATAAATCATAAAAAAAATTTTGTGATTAAAAGAATTCTTTTATATTTGTTCTTAACAAGATTAAAAAATATCTAACAATGAGTGAATACAAGGAACGCCATGAAAATGAGATTTTCACGAAGGTGTTAAAAGCAGGGAGAAGAACTTATTTCTTTGATGTGCGCGAGACGAAAGCAGGAGATTATTATCTTACAATCACTGAGAGTAAGAAGAATTTCGGAGAGAATGGGGAAGCTACATTCGAGAAGCATAAAATTTACCTTTACAAGGAAGATTTTAAAAGTTTCCAGGAGATGTTTAATGAGTCCACAGATTTCATCATTAATGAAAAGGGTGAGGATGTAATTTCAGAAAAACATGACAAAGACTTCAAAAGCAGATCTTTTACAATTGATTCTGACGACGAAGTTTAAAAAAGAATATCTAAAAACACAAGCATCTGAAAAAGATGCTTTTTTTGTGCTCTGAAATTGTTTAAATATAAAAAAACGGGCTAAAGCCCGTTTCTTTGAATATTATGATTCTATTAGCGCAAACTTAAAGAAAAGACCCCAAAAATTTTGAAAGGCTATCAATAGGTTAAAATTTAGAAATGACTTATTCCTTAATAAATTGTTCTTTTATTATTTTATTTTCTGCGACTATATTTAGGATATAGTTTCCCTTTGGAAATGCTGAAACATTTATTGTTGATTCTTTTGTAGTTTTTATGAGCTGTCCTGTTGAGTTGTAAATTTCAACCTTTAAAATTTTATCAGCAGTTTTTATATGTACAAAATCTTTAGCGGGATTTGGATAAATTTTAAAATCGTGAATTGGTAATTCTGCAACACCAAGGTTTCCCATCAATTCGTAAGCTCCAACATCTGGATTACCCATACGGGCTGTTCCTCTTATATCGTCTGAGGGCGCATCTGTCAGCATTCCGTAATTGACAGCAACGCTATTGGGTAACAAGGACAAACCATCATCTGAAGTTCTTAAAACTCCATCAGCTCCAAAAATATTGGCTTCATCTGTAAAACCAGGATTAGTCTGGAATATATTATTAGGATAACCATATAAAGAATTTTGGTTTGCCAAAGTATAAAATCCCTGCGGCAACTGAAACAGGTTATTATAGAAGTAATTTTCAGCCGGCCAGTCATTATGATTTTTATAATCTGCTCCAGGCTGATTATCCGTACCATTAATATTACCCCAGAATATATTGTTTTTCACATAATTATTTCCCAGATAGGTAAAAAATCCGCCGCCTCTTGTTCCTATATTTTTATAAATGGTGTTATTGATCACTTTATTGCTTCCATAATAAAGAAAAATTCCTCCTCCCATATAGTTTGAAGTATTTTCATAAAGCAGATTATTGACGATGAGATTTGAACCCTTTTCAGTATAAATACCGCCGCCACCATAATAATAGGTATCAATCTGGCTGATCCCGGCTTTATTTTTAGCAATTACATTTTTACTGATTACATTATTTACACCCAAAACCGCATAGATACCTCCACCATCGCCGGTAGCAGTATTATCGTGAATATAGTTATTGGTAATGGTATTGGTTCCTTGAAATACAATCACACCTGCGCCGTCATAAAAAGCTTTATTATTATAAATCTCATTGTTAGAAATGATATTATTACCATTTGAAGTATAAATGCCTCCACCGGAATAGCCGGAGTTCAAATAAATCCTGTTATTGGAAATTGTATTATTTCCATTAATAAAATAGATAGCAGGACCTGCTAATCTCGAAACAATATTTCCGCTTACATTATTATTAACAGTGCCAACAGCAAAACCATTGGAAATGGAAAATCCGTCTAATTTTACTCCAATAGCGCTGGCAATATTCGCTGCAAACAGCACCACATGATAGCAATTATCATTTTTAGTTCCTAAATCTCCCAGGTCGCCGCTTAAGAGCGTTATATTAGTGTTTAAATTCCGGTCTGTTAAAGAAGTTTCTGTTCCATTAAAACCACCGTAGACTGAAATACCATCTTTTAAATAAAACGTCTTATCTCTGATATCTGAAGGAGAAGGATTTCCAAACGGATCTCTGGTAGGAAAATATGTTCCGGCGGCAACCCAGACTTCATCTCCAATCTGACTGCTATTGATTACTTCCTGCAAATCATTGCCTGCTGTAGCCCATGAAGTGTAGGGTGCGCTTCCGGTGGTGGAATTAATATTCACATATCGTACTGTTGAGGAAATTACAATGAAATTGAATATAAAAAGTAAAAAGTAGATCTTTTTCATTACCCGATAATGTTTTATAATTATCGTGCAAATATACTTTTTCTAAGCCAGGATAAAAAAAATAACACACCAAAAAGTGTCATTTCAATACAACTTGATTGTTTTTGGGACATAAAAAAAGCACATTTTCTTTTTGAAAATGTGCTAATTTAGGGTGAATGATGGGTCTCGAACCCACGACCTTCGGAACCACAATCCGACGCTCTAACCAACTGAGCTACAATCACCGTTTTCTGAGTGCAAATATAGGACAATTTCCTCAACTACCAAACAATTCCATCAAAATTTTTCAAAGAAATTAATCTTTCAGACGTAAAGCCCTCAGCATAAGCAACTCCCGATAACCGTCCTAAATCCTGTGCCCGGTACGTTAAGCTTTCATAGAAGTCTTTTGTCGTAATGGGAGTCTCAGGTTCTTTAGAAGTTGGGTCATAAAACTGAGTTTTGTACGCCATACAAGCTTCCAGTTTTTTAGGCAGGTATTCTGAAATGTCAATAACAAATTCCGGTTTAATATCTTTCCACTGAATATAATGAAAAATATGTTTTGGCCTCCACACTTCCTGAGATTCACCTTCCAGTACGGTTTCAATTTTTCTCAGTCCGGACAAAAAGCACGCATCCGACACTAATTTCGCTCCTTTTGCATGATCCGGGTGTCTATCATCAATTGCATTAGCCAAGACGATTTCTGGCCTGTATTTGCGGATCATTTTTACAATCCTCATTTGATATTCTTCGGAATTTACCAAAAATCCATCTTTCATTCCAAGATTCTCTCTTGCGGAAAGCCCAAGGATTTTGGCTGCATCTGCTGCTTCAGTCTTTCTGGTTTCATCTGTACCTCTTGTTCCAAGCTCTCCCCTGGTAAGATCTACAACAACGCATTTTTTTCCTTCAGAAACCATTTTAGCAATAGTTCCGCCACATCCAAGTTCTACATCGTCAGGATGTGCACCAAAAGCAAGTATATCAGTTTTCATAAACTCAAAGATAGGATTTAAAATAAAAACTTCCCAAACATTACGCATGGGAAGTTTTAATATCTATAATTTAAATTTTAAATTACTTGTTGATTTCTGCATTTAATTTTACAGCATCCTGATAAGTAGGGTCTAGCTGTAAAGATTTAGCTACATAATCTTTTGCTTTTGCCATATCAGAATCTTTACTCATATATGCTACTGCAAAGTAAGCGTAAGCAAGAGTCTGTTTGTTAGCTTCCTGATCAGCAGGTTTTACTGTGCTGATGAATTTCTCATAAGCCAATTTTGCTGCTTCATTGTTTCCTGCCTGCTGGTAAGAATACCCCTGGCTGTAATATGCCGGAGCCCAATCAGGAAGAAGTGCTGACATTTTTTGCCATGTAAGAATTGCTCCATTCCAGTTTTTGACATCCTGGTAAGCTGTTGCTAACTTAAATAATGAATCAGAATCCTGGCTGTTGGCAGCAACTTTCTGTTTTAATGCTTCAATTTCAGGAGTAGTAGGTCCTTTGTCAGCTTCTGCCTGAGAAGCTCCACCACCACCTGCGATGTTTGCCAATTCAAGATCCCACTTCATTGTTTCATCCTTAGCAGCTTTTGCAATACCTACTTTTTGCTGAGCTTCAGCCATTAAAGCAGATTTTTTAGCAGCATCTTTTTCATCTTTTGCTAAACCGGCAGCAATAAGTCCCTGTAAACCTTGGTCTGCAGGCAATACTCTTGTTTTCTCTGCCTGAGAAACGAAAGTATCCATATTTTGCTTGGCGTCTGCATAATTTCTATCTGCATATGCATTATAAGCTCTCAATTTGAATTTGATAGGATCATCAATTTTATCAAAAATCTTATCTAATACCATTTTAGAGTTTGCATAATCTTCATTCGTGAAATATAGTTTTGCAATTTCTAATTGAGTATATGGATCTTCATCAGCATATTTTGTATAGTTGATAAGATCTTGAGTAGCCTTTGCATTTTGCTGGTATCTGATATCGTAACCAGCCAATGCTTTGTACGCAGGAGCGTATGTAGGATCTACAGCAATTGCTTTATCAACGCTTTCTTTCGCTTTTTGCCACACTTGAGCAGCCATCCATAAAGTAGCCATTCTCGTGTAAACTGAAGCTTTATTTTTTGCTACAGGTAACGCCTTGTCGTAAGCAGACATGGCTTCTCCCGGAGATCTTTTCAATCTGTAAGCATCTCCTAATGTATAATAATAATGTGCAGGAACACCTTTTTTCTCAGCTTTCTCAATAGCTTTAGTCAAAAACTGGATTGCCAGGTCCGGTGAACTGTTTTTCTCGAATAAAGTTAAAGCTTCTGCTGCTCTGAAAAGAACTTCAGCATCTTTTTCTCTTGAATCAGCAACTACTTTTTGAATTTCAGCAACAGCATTTTTATCGCCTTTACCTAATTTAACAGCAGCTAAACCAATTTTGTTCAGATAGCTTTTACCGTCTGCAGCTAATCCTTTGTTAAAGTTTTCAGTTGCCTTAGCATAATCCGGTTCTCCTTGTCTTAAGAAAGTATTTCCCAAATAGAAGTAGTTTTCAGCTGTAGGCTCTTTAGCGATCATGTCAGTGAAGTTTGTTTTTGCCTGCGCAAATTTATCACTGTCTATACTGTTGATACCATCCTGCAGTGTTTGTGCAGAGGCAAAACCGGTAAAAAATACCACGGCTGCTCCAAAAGCAATCTTCTTTACATTCATATTCATTATATCTTTCATTTTATATTTTCTAATAATTGAGTTTTATTATACACAATTTTCAGACCAAATCAAAATTTTTAATAAGGACAAATTGTGAATTTAATATTTTTTAACGCATCTGAACTTCTCTCTTATAAATGTTATAAGGTTGTAAGCCTTCTTTCTGCACAATTTTCTGTCCTAAATGGGTACATGAAAATCTTATAAAGCCATTGGCAATATTAAAGTTACCTTCATTAATCAGGAAATAAAGAACTCTGGTAAACGGGTATTCCATCGTGCGAAGTCCATCAAAATCTGCAGTATACGATTTTCCTTTCTCTACCACAGGAAGTACCTTCACCATGTCTCTCAGCTTTTCTGAAGTTTTATCATAGGAACGGCTGAAAGTATTCAATCCGATAACGCCTATTTTATCAGGATATTTCCCCAATTCCTCTATAATCTTCTGATTTCCCGGAATAATGGAAAATTTCAGGTCTTTTGGCTGTTTTTTTAATTTCTCAGCAACAAAGTTCAGGTTACTGGAGTTGGTCCCATCAAAAATAAATTCTTTTTTATCAGACATCAGACCGCTGCTGATTTCTTCCATTGAAATACTTTCTTTCGGAGAATCTTTAGGAACTACAAAAACCACTGCATCCGCAGCAAATTTAGCAGGAAGGAACTTCAGATCTGTTCTTTCCTCATATGTTTTAATTTCTTCAGGATTAAGATTTCTGGACATCACCACTACTTTAGCACTTCCTTTCAAAAGATCAAGAAGTCCTAAGTCTTCTTTCTTGGTTTCTACTTTGATATGTGTTTCAGGATAGTTGATCATATAGCCATCAGCTAATGCTTCTGTGACGCTTTGAAAAGATTCATCAGTGAAAATGGTAAGATCACCTTTGTGATAGGAAGGAGTATTTTTCTCCTTTTTGCAGCTTGCAAGCATTATGCTCAGAACAAAAATTACTGCAAGCTTGAAACTATTCTTCATTTCTCGATTTTTTAATTCTTGAGATCGCCCTGTAAATTCTGAAAATACCATAAATAATGAGCACCACTCCCAATGCATAAGCAACAGCAGGCTCTAAAATAGTAAAGAAGAATTTGTAGACAATCACTACAATTCCTAAAACGATATAAAACAATCCCGTAACCAGGGATAACCAATTGAACATCATGTAACAAAAATACCAAAAAAAATAAAAAGAGAAGCATAAGCCTCTCTTTTTATTTATATTTTGAATAAATAAGTCTTATTCAAAGTTCATCGTAAATGGTACGCTATAGTAAGATCTAACGCTCTCCCCGTTTCTTTTCGCAGGAGTCCATTTTTTAAGTTTCTTAACTACACGCATCGCTTCACTGTTGAAGTCGCCGTTTGGAGATTTCTCTTCAATCGTTACATTCGAAACAGTACCGTCTTTTTCTACAACGAACTTAAGCTTCGCTTTAAGTGTTCCTTCACCTCCTTCCATCAAAGAAGTATCAAAGTTATCACCCAGGAACTTTCTCAATGCTCCCATACCTCCAGGATATTCTGCAGACTGGTCAACATCTTTATAGATCTCGTTAGGGTTGTTTGCTTTCACTTCTACTGTACTAGCTTTAGTACCTGTAGATGGTGGTGGCGGTGGTGGTGTATAAGCCGGAGCTTTTACCCCCTCCTGATTCTGTAAACCAGTTGTTGTTTCCAACTGCTTAGAAATCGGTGGTGGTGGAGTTTCAATTTTCGGAGCTTTTACAGGCTCAGGAACTACGTTCTGAATTACCTCAATTTTCTCCTCTTCTTTTGGAGGTGGAGGTGGTGGAGGTGGTTCTTCTTCTTTAGGCTGCTCGATAATCGGATCTTCTTCGATAATATCTACAAGATCTGCCTTCACTTCCTGCTTAGGCGGAGCTGTAAGATTTTTAATCGTAAGATAGATGAACGGAGACAAAGCTGCCAAAAGGAATAATGCTGTTCCGATAATAAAAGACTTTGTTAAAAGTCTCGGATACTGATGTCTAAGATCATAGGCACCATATTCCTTGTTTCTATTTTCAAATACGATCTCGTCTAAAGTAAGATTCTGACCGTATACATTTTCATCTGCCATAGATTAGATATAACAATTTTATGGTTAAATTACTTTGTAGCAGCAGCCGGTGCAGCAGCACCTCCTACTTTTTTCTCATAAATAGCTTTCTCCCAAGGTTTGATATCAGTAACCCCGTACTGCTCACTTTTGGTAATTGCCATTTCATCAAGAATATCAACAAAGTTCTTATATACAGCATCGTCAGTTGGCTTAATGATCACGGTAAATTTCGTTTGATCTGCAGCTCTAGATTTTGCCTGCTGAATTACTTTTCTAATTCCTTCTCTATCAAGGGTAGTTTCCATAAGAGTCTGGTCATTCAAGGAAGTAGCATCCTGCTGGTGCCAGAAAACTCTGTTATTTTTTCCTAATAAGATAGAAATTGAGTTAGAAAGTTTAATTTCTGTTGGAGGTGGTTTTTGTTTTTCATCTTTCGGTTTAGCCGGAAGACCCAAATCCATAACGTTCGGTTTACTGAACGTAGTTGTGAACATAAAGAAGGTAATCAATAGAAAACCCAAGTCCACCATCGGAGTCATATCGACTCTGGTACTTTGCTTCTTGGAACGGACCTTGCCGCCCTTGCCGCCTTTCTCTTGTACTTGTACTTCTGCCATTTCTATCGATATTATTCGTTAGGTTTACCTTCTTGTGATGTAATCAACCAAAATTTAAGAAAATCAATGTCTCTTAAACCCTCAAATAGACTTTTAACTTTAGGATATTCTGTTGTAACGTCACCTTTAATAGCTAACTTGTAGTCAGGGTTAACGCTCAAACTTTCTTTTACCCAATCAATTAATTGTTTATTTGTACTGTCCATAGGAATACCTGTAGGACTCTTATAATTTTTCTGCTCATCTGCAGGCAGATCCAAATACCCTTTAAGTTGGTTCATTGGAACTCCAATTGCCTGAATTTTCTGGAAAGCTGCTTTTTGGTTGTTGTCAAAAGTAATACCATACTTTTGTCCCATTTTATCCAAAAGTGCAAGTCTTTCTGATGCATTTTCTACTGGCTGGAAATAGAATTTTCCGTCCGGAGTAGCGTTGATAGTCATTAAACTAGCATCAGGAAGCAATTTTTCCGAAATTGAAGATGGCGGTTTGATCTGCTCCACGTCAGGTTTTTTAAACTGAGTGGTCAAGATAAAGAACGTAAGGAGTAGGAACGCAACGTCACACATTGCAGTCATGTCCGTAATTACTCCATGTCTTTTTGGTTTGACTCTCGCCATTATTATAAAATATTTTTAATTAAACTTCTTTTAATTGCTAATGCAAATATCTTGCTAATTCTTAGTTGAATTCAGCGAAAGATTGTTGGATACTCATAGAGATCTCATCGATCTTGTAAGTTAATCCGTCAATTTTAGAAGTAAAGAAGTTATAAAGGATAATAGCGATTGCTGAAGTACCAATACCTAAAGCTGTGTTGATCAAGGCTTCAGAGATACCAGTAGATAGAGCAGCAGCATCCGGAGTACCACCTCCTGAACCTAATGCGAAGAACGCCTTGATCATCCCGATTACCGTTCCAAGTAGTGCTACTAACGTTGCAACAGTACCTAAAGTAGAAAGGATCATCATGTTTTTCTCAAGCATTGGCATCTCAAGAGTAGTAGCTTCTTCGATAGCTTTGTTAAGCGCTACCATTTTCTGCTCTTTATTTAATGTAGTATCGTGAGAAAGTGCTTTGTAAGTAGTAAGACCTTCTTTTACCACGTTACCAACAGAACCTTGTTGTCTGTCACACTCTTCGATAGCTTCGTCGATTTTGTTTTGGTTTAGTAAGCTTCTTACCTGTACAACAAAGTTGTCTAAGTTTCCTTTTCCAGCTGCTTTACCAAGAACGAAATATCTTTCAAAAGAGAAAACGATTACAGTAATCATGAAAGTAATCAAGATTGGTACGATAACCCCTCCTTTGTAGATAATACCTAAAAACGATTCTGGGTGAATGTCTTTTCCTTCAACACTTGAAAAAGCTACAGAACCACTTCCTAGTTTATCTGCATCTTTAAAGTTTCCTGGGCTACCAAGAACGAATAAATAAATACATACTCCTATAGCAAATAGAATAGGAATAATAACAGCTGGATTTAAACCTCCTGCCTTTCTAGCAACTACTTGCTCATCATTTTTTGAAACATTCATTTCCATATTTAACTAAATTATATTGTTTTAAAATTTTACAGGGTGTAAATTAAAGGCAAAATTAATTAAAATGCAAGAGTCTTAATTAAACATTTTGCTTTTTTTTGATAAAGAAATTTTAATACGATTTCGAAATAATAATTATTTTAAATTATTTTATTTATTTTTTCCAAATTTAACATTTGAATTAAAAAATCAAAAAAATAAGACACCCATTTTTTTTAATTTCCCAATGTTAATTTTTTTTTAAATTACGATATTCACAATACGGTGAGGGACTACAATGATTTTTTTAGGGGTTTTACCCTCCAAAATCTGTTGCATTTTCTCGTTCGAAATCACCAAATCTTCCACTTCCTTGGCAGATAATTGAGCTGAAAGCGAAATTTTGAACTTCATTTTACCATTTACGCTTACCGGATACTCAATTTCATCTTCAACCAGATAATCCTCATTCAATGCCGGGAATCTTTCAAATTCTATCGATGTACCGTGTCCTAGTAGACTCCACAATTCTTCACAGATGTGAGGAGCATACGGAGAAATGATAACGGCAAGCGGTTCTAAAATATTGCGCTTGTTGCATTTTATTTTCTGAAGCTCGTTTACAGCAATCATAAAGGATGATACTGAAGTATTGAAAGAGAAGTTTTCAATATCATATACTACCTTCTTTATTAAGGTATGTAAAACTTTGTATTCCGCTTTTGTAGGTTCTTCGTCTGAAACTTCAAATACGTCTCCGTTGAAATACAGGTTCCAGAATTTTTTAAGGAAACCATATACTCCGCTTAATCCTTGAGTATTCCAAGGCTTGGATTGTTCTAACGGTCCTAAGAACATTTCATATAATCTTAATCCGTCTGCTCCGTACTCTTCACAGATATCATCAGGATTGACTACATTATATTTTGACTTGGACATTTTTTCTACTTCACGGTCTGTGATGTATTTTCCGTCTTCCAGAATAAATTCTGCATCTGCATAATCCGGTCTCCATGCTTTGAAGGCTTCAGTATCCAATTCATCCGAAGTTCCCTTTAATAAGGATACATCTACGTGAATCTGCTGAGTCTGGTAATCTTTAGCTAAATTTTTAGATACATACTGATTCGTTCCGTCAATTCTGTACACAAATGCACTCATCCCTAAGATCATCCCCTGGTTGATCAGTTTCTGGAATGGTTCATCATGGCTGATATAGCCTCTGTCTTTTAAGAACATGTTCCAGAAACGGGAATATAATAAGTGGCCGGTTGCATGTTCACTTCCTCCTATATATAGGTCTACCTGTCCCCAATAGTCTGCCAGTTCTTTTTTAACAAAAGTTTCTTCATCATTAGGATCCATATATCTAAGGAAGTACCATGAGCTTCCTGCCCAACCTGGCATTGTAGATAATTCTAACGGGAAAATAGTTTTGTCATCAATAAGATCTGTAGCAACTACTTTCTGGTTTGCCTCATCCCAGGCAAATTCTTTTGCATTTCCTAGTGGTGGATCTCCATCTTCTGTAGGTAAGTATTTTTCAACTTCAGGAAGTTCCAAAGGTAAAGCGGAAGTTGGCAACGTGTAAGGCATTCCATCCTTATAATATATAGGAACTGGCTCTCCCCAATAACGCTGTCTTGAGAAAATAGCATCACGCTGTCTGTAGTTGGTTGTTCCATGACCGATTCCTTTCGTTTCGATCTCGGAAATCATTTTTGCTTTCGCTTCATTATAGTGTAATCCGTTTAAGAAATCAGAGTTTACACAAACAGAATCTTTGGAATCAAAAGATTTCTCCTGAACATCCTCTTCAGTTTCTACAACTTTCTTGATTTCAAGATTAAATTTCTTAGCGAATCTATGGTCACGCTCATCATGTGCCGGAACTGCCATCACAGCTCCTGTTCCATATCCCATCAACACATAGTCTGAAATATAGATCGGCATTTTTTCATTGCTGAAAGGATTGATTGCATAACTTCCTGTGAAAGCTCCGCTCACGTTTTTCACGTCAGACATTCTGTCTCTCTCCGTTTTCTTGGAAGTTTCTTCAATATAAGTATCTACTTCTACTTTTTGAGCATCTGTAGTAATCGTTTCCACTAAAGGATTTTCCGGAGCCAGTACCATAAAGGTCGCTCCAAAGATCGTATCAGGTCTTGTTGTAAAAACCTCAACAGTTTCGTCATGTCCTTCTACTTTGAACTGAACCTGTGCTCCCTGAGATTTCCCAATCCAGTACTCCTGGGAATCTTTCAACGGCTGCGGCCAGTCCAGAGTGTTTAATCCCTGTAATAATCTTTCAGAATATGCGGAAATTCTCATACTCCACTGCATCATTTTCTTCTGGAAAACCGGGAATCCGCCTCTTTCGGATTTTCCATCCTTTACTTCATCGTTGGCCAATACAGTTCCTAATGCAGGGCACCAGTTTACAGTGGTTTCTGCTCTGTAGGCAAGACGGTAGTTTAAAAGGATATCTTCTTTATCAATATCGGAAGCATTCTTCCATTCTTCTGCAGTGAAATTTAATTCATCATTCTGATTGGCATTTAATCCTTCTGTTCCTTTTTCTTCAAAATGTCTGATCAAAGAATCAATAGATTCTGCCTTATCTGTATTTTTATTATACCAGGAATGATACAACTGGATAAAAATCCATTGTGTCCATTTATAATAAGAAGCATCTGAAGTTCTTACTTCTCTGCTCCAGTCGAATGAGAAACCGATTTTTCTCAGCTGCTCTTCATATCTGTTGATATTTTGTTCTGTAGTAATAGCCGGATGCTGTCCTGTCTGAATAGCATATTGTTCAGCAGGAAGTCCAAAGCTGTCATATCCTACCGGGTGGAGTACATTAAACCCCTGATGTCTTTTATATCTTGCATAGATATCCGATGCAATATATCCCAGCGGGTGACCTACGTGAAGGCCTGCTCCTGATGGGTACGGAAACATATCGAGTACATAAAACTTAGGTTTGTCTGTGTTATTAGAGGTTTTATAGGTTTGATTTTCCTCCCAGTATTTCTGCCACTTTTTTTCTATCTGCTGATGATCGTAAAACACTTGATATATATGTTATATGTTAGACTGATTATTTTTTCTTTTTGTCAAGATTCACAAAATTAATGATTTTAAAGTAAATAGAAATTGAAATTATGATGAATTACAAATTCTACCTCAACAAAAAAATCCCATCCGGAGATGAGATCTGTTTTATATCCTGAAGTATATACTATTATTGAGTAACTCTCTTGAAGGTATATGTTCTTGTCTGGAATATAGTAGGATCCTGAGTTTCCTCTCTTACCGCAAGATTGAGCGTTGTAGCATCCAAAGTAATCACCTTTGCATTCTGCGGCTCTACGATTCCCTGAATTTTCATCTGAACGTCTTTTCCTTCCTTATTATAAGTGTAATTGAATTTTATATCTGAAAGAATAGCACACTGACCTGGTGTAGCAGTATCTCCCCAGTTCGTTTTCCCTCCCTTGGAGTCAGCGCTGAACCACCATCTTGTCTTTTTCTGACAGTCTGTATAAGTAATCGTGTTAGAAACCGGGTCTTCACCAACTTCCACAGTGGTAACTACTTCTTTTAACGGTTGCCATGTCCCAACAAGAGGAGCTTCCATAACAGTATCGTTGTCACTGCTGCAGCCTGTAGCGGCAGCAAACAAAGATAAACCTGCAAATAGTAATGCTAATTTCTTCATAGATCAATTTTTTCAAGCGCTAAAATTATAATTTTTTTGATTTATATTACTATTTTTTATGAAAAATTATTTCATCGACGATTATTTATATATATTTAAAAATAGGGACACCTCATTTTCCCTTTATTTAACAAATAATGAATACATGAGCATCGTTCATTCTATTAAAAAAGTTATTTTTGCAGGAAACAAAATACAAATGCAGGATATTACGAGAAACAATTTTGATTTTATACGTGTTCTCCTTGCCTTTATTGTCTTTTTGGGACATCTTGGCACACTCAGCGCTTCTCCTGACCTCAAGATTTTTGAGCACAGCCCTATAGAAATTGCAGTTTTCGGCTTTTTTGCGGTGAGCGGATTTCTTATTGCAAGGAGCTATGAAAGGTCTTCAAGCCTGAAAAGCTATTTAAAAAAGAGAATCAGAAGAATTGTTCCCGCCTACTTATTGGTTATTTTTTTATGTGCAATTTTATTAAGTCTGGTAAGTACCTATTCCTTCATTGAATATTTCAGCAATACACAAGTTTATAAATACCTATTTTGGAATTCATTATTTTTAAACTTTAAAGCACCCTGGCTTCCCGGAGTTTTCGGGAATCAAGCAGTGAATGGTGCCCTATGGACACTGAAAATAGAAATGTGCTACTATTTTGCGGTTCCTCTGTTGTTTTTGCTTTTCGGAAAAAACAATAAATACAGAAATGTAAGTTTGGTTATTCTATACTTCTTATCACTTATTTACCTCAATTATTTTGAATCTTTAAATAAAATTTCGATTGCCAAACAGCTCCCTGGAACATTATCCTATTTTATCCCTGGAATGTTGATTTACTTTAATTTTGATAAATTCATCCAGCATAAAAATCTCATTTTCATCATTGCATTCGTTACGGTGTGGATTGACTTATTTTTAAAAGTTCAGCTTTTTTCTCCAATGATGATCGGGGTTATCGTAATGTACATTGCCTATTCATTCAAATTCTTAAATAATTTTGGAAAATATGGTGATTTCACCTACGGAATCTATATTTTCCACTTTCCTATTATCAGAACTTTTCAGACTTTAGGATTGTTTGAAGATTACAATCCATTTGTAATGGCTTTGGTATGTATGTTGGTGGTTATTGCGGTAGGTGTAAGCTCATGGCATCTTTATGAAAAAAGATTTTTATAATTTAGCAGTTTAAAAAACACAAATGAAAGATCTTGTCTCCATCATTACTCCCTGTTATAATTCTGCGGAATTTATCGAGGAAACCATACAGTCTGTTCTTAATCAAACCTACGAAAACTGGGAGTGGCTGATTACAGATGACCTTTCCAAAGATAATACTCTTGAGATCATTAGAAAATATAATGATCCGAGAATAAAACTGCAGGTACTGAAGAAAAACGGTGGTGCAGGAAATGCAAGAAACAACAGCCTGGAAAGAGCCCAAGGAAGATATATTGCGTTTCTGGATTCTGACGACTACTGGTATCCTGAATATCTGGAAACAATGACGGATTATATGCAGGAACACAATGCAGAACTGGTATATTGTAACTATTCAAGATGTAACGAACAACTTCAGCCTATTCTGAAAGATTTTCTGGCGGACAAAGTGGTTACCTTCTCCAATCTGCTGAAGACATGCCGCCTTGCCCCGGTTTCCACAATGTACGACACGAAAAGGGTTGGAAAATTTTTGTTCCCAGTGAAAAGCAAACGCGAAGATCATGTGATGTGGCTGAATCTTTTAAAAGTAATTCCGGAAGGAATTCCTGTACAAAAGACACTGGCAAAATACAGAATGCGTGAAAACAGCGTTTCAAGAAATAAAAAAAATATCATCAAAGATCAGTATCTTGTCTATAAAGATTTCATGGGATTCTCAACAGTAAAATCATTGTATTATACGGCTAACTGGGCCGTAAACGGATTCCTGAAATATTCGAAAATTTTTAATTAATGGAATATTCAAAAGAGTTCAAAGCTGCGCTGAGTGCTTTTTCCGGAACGGAGAAAGACAAACTGATTTTCAGACTCCTGAGAAAGGATAAATTATTGTCGAAAAAGCTCTACTTTGAACTGATAGATCCGGAAACTACCGATGATAAAAGAAATGCCATGGAAGAACATGTGGAGGAACAGGTTCTTCTTGCATCAAAATACGTGGGAAATGCCAAATATTTTCTGTCTGTTGTCCGGAAAATAAGTGCTGAAATCACGGAGCATGTAAAAATAACGACCGATAAATTCGGAGAGGTTTCCCTGAATCTTCTTCTCGTGAACAAGGTATTGGAAAACAATGGTGATCTCAGCAGACAAAGGTTTGACAATGTTTACAAACTTTATATTTACATCATCAACAAAATCTTCAAATCTTTGGTCCTTATAAAAAAACTGGATGAAGATTACTGGATGGAAATTGATGAAAACCTTCGTGATACCCAGAATAAAGTTTTAGAAAATCATTATCTCCAAAAGCTATGCATCAATAATGGTCTTGACTTTAACTGGTTTGAATGCGACAGAATTCCTGAAAACATTGATCAGATCATGAAAGAGATTAAAAGCCAGGGATTTTTACGATAGAATTTTCTGAAGAATCATTCTCGTAGAGTCTGGCTTCCCATCTACAAATCTTTCTGCATTTTGAGACATTTCAGTAAGTTCTTCTTTGTTATCTTCATTCGTTAGAAATAAGACAAATTCTGAGGCCGTATACTCATCAGAGAAAGATTTCCCTCCATTGGCAGAGATCAGGTCGTCAGCTTCCGGATTTTTTTTGTAATGATTCCCAAAGATCACCGGAACACCAAAAGTAGCTGCTTCCAGAATATTATGAAGTCCCGCATCATGAAATCCCCCTCCTACAACAGCTACATCTGCGTAAGAATATAATTTTGATAATAAACCAATGCTGTCTATAATCAGAATTGAAGCATTGAAAGTTGAAGGCCGGGTACTTTCTATTTCACTGTACAATAAGGCATCCGGGAATATATTTTTCAAATGCTCTACTCTTTTCAGATCGTGGGGTGCGATAATAAGTTTTACCGTATTATTTTTACGGGAAACCATTTCTGCTATTTTCTCTTCCGCATGCCATGAACTTCCAAAGACTATTGCTTTATTTTCGCCAATAAAGTCTGCAATGAAATCTACATGATTATTTCTTTCCCGCAGCTGTTTTACCCTGTCAAATCTTGTATCTCCTGTTACGGAAGACTTTACCAGTCCTATACTTTTCGCCAATGCCAAAGAAAACTGGGTCTGATGAAAAAACCAATCCACATTTTTCTGAAGCTGTTTTACAAACCATTTTCCGTAGGAAGTAAAGAAAGATTGCCTTTCATAGAACAGCGCCGAAATAACATAAATTTTTGTGCCTTTACTTTTCAGTTCAGCGAGGAGGTTGTACCAATAATCGTATTTAACCGTAAAAAATAGTTCAGTATTAAATTGATCTGTAAATTCTTTGACAGTCTTTTTATTGTCGAAAGGTAAATAACAAACAACGTCAGCAATGTGTTTCTTCTTAACCACATTTTCATATCCTGACGGAGAAAAGAACGTCACCAGAACTTTGTGCTGAGGAAAATTCTCTTGGAGTTTCTCCAGAACAGGTAATCCCTGCTCATATTCACCCAGACTTGCCGCATGCATCCAGATGACTTTATCTGTTTTTGAAAATGAAGATTTTACTTTATCCAAAGACTGCGTTCTCCCTTCAACGCCTTTTTTAGTTTTATCATTAATCAACGCGAAAGCCTTCATTCCGAAGGTAAGGAGACTGATGAAAATATTATATAAAAAAGCCATTTTACTTATTCTTTAATTTCAATTCTGTCATGATCCGTAGGAGGATTGGATATGACCAAAAACTCAATCTCTTCAGTGGATTCATTGGAGATAAAATGTTTTGCTCCCGGCTCAACAGAAATAGATTCTCCCTGGTTAACCAGGAATTTCCTTTCGTTGATATAAAATACGGCTTCTCCTTTCAAAATATAGAAAAACTGTTCTGCCACTTTATGAAAGTGCAGTTTCTCCGAAGTTGCTGCAGGCATCTTCTCCTGCTTTACGGATAAGTCCCGGGTATTTTTAAGGATCCAGCTGTCACATTGGTTCCCCCATGTATAATGTTCTGAATTATTTTTAGAATGTATCATTTAAACAGATAAGCAATAAAGAGTAATGCAGGAGTAAATAAAACGACTGATAAAAAGATCTTGGCCATTGAAATTCTGGGTTTGGCTTTATCATCAGCAGCATATCTGAACATATAGTCCTGAAGGTTGAGAAAAACCATTGCCAGTACAACAAAAAGAATTCTCAGTCCGATTTTCATAATTAAAAACTGAGCACTTATGTTCTGGTCTGTAATTTCTACCGGAAAATTAGTGTCTTCGGGATGTCTGGTGCCATAAGTGAATACAGCATACAATCCCAGCGCCAGTACAGGCATCAGAAAAGCATACATTTTCCCTCCAAATCCATCCGCTTTTCCTTCCATATCAAAATGGACGGGAATTCTCTCTGGCAACGTGTTATAGTTTTTCAGGGTAAATCCCCATAAAAAAGCGACCCATCCAAAATTTAAAATATCAAAAATTGTAAAAAGAATATTTTCCATTTAAGATGAGATTGAATGAGGATTAAATTACACTTTTCAACACTCTCAGTTTATGAGTATGCTTATTCATTTCTTTATTGAAGATTCCGGTGGAATCCAGCGTGTCTATTCTTACTTTTCCGGAAGCATGAATGATCTTCTGATTCTCCAGCATAATTCCTACATGGATAATCTTTCCTTCTGCATTTTCAAAAAAAGCAAGATCACCAGGCTGTGTTTCTTCCACGAAAGTAAGCGGTTCTCCTACTTCAGCCTGTTGTGAAGCATCTCTGGGTATTTTTATATTGTGAATTTTATAAACCAACTGGGTAAATCCGGAGCAGTCTACTGCAAAAAAGCTTTTGCCTCCCCACAGATAAGGCACGTTCAGGAACTCTTTTGCCGTCAGAGCGATGCTTTCGCGCACATCATGACTTCTTCTTGAAGCTACTACCGGAAATTCCACTTCTGAACCCATAGAAAGCAAAGTTTTTCCATCGTTCATTAATACGGAAGAAAAATCTTCGGTAACCACAGTCACTTTTCTTTTGGCCAGCTCTTCGTCTGTTACAGGTTTCAACTGTTTGGTGTCCATCCATCCTTCGTAGCCATCATAATGCATCTTTATTTTGGTCCAGTTTTTATCCACTTCCAGAATATCCGCACTTTCTCCAAACAATATTTCCGTAACAATTTCAGCTCTGTCAGAATTTTCTGCACGAACCGGCGCTACTGTAACAATACAAACTCCTTTATTCATTAATTTTCAATTTAAAGATTGAATAATTTAAAGATTAAAATACAATGTTGTATCTCTTTAAATGTTTAATCCTTGAATATTTCAGTTACTTTCTGCGAAGAAAGTTTACTCCATCACGCAAAGGTAAAATAAGATTTTCAAAATCTTCGTCTTTTGCTGCCAAATCATTTAATTCCTGGATCGACTGGGTAGATTTCAGTTTCGGATTTTCTTCCAGCACTTTCCCATACCATAATACATTGTCAAATAACACTACTGTTCCGGATTTTGTATGAGGTTTAATCAATCTGAAATATTCGGCATAGTTTTCCTTATCAGCGTCTACAAAAATCAGATCAAAAAATTCATCTGTTTCTTTTAAATATTCCTTGGCATCCTGAAGTTTAAAATCGATCTGGCTGGCATATTCGCTGGATTCAAAATATTTTTTAGGAAGATAGGCAAGATCTTCATTCACATCCAATGTGGTGATTTTTCCGTCTTTTGCCAGTCCTGATGCAAGACATAAAGTAGCATATCCGGTAAATGTTCCTATTTCAAGAATATTTTTCGGCTGCAGCATCTGGGATATAATCGTCAGCAGTCTTCCCTGCTGATATCCGGAAATCATATGAGGCTGTGTTGTTTTCTGATACGTCTCTCTTCTCAGCTTTTTCAGAATTTCGGATTCCGAAGAAGCGTGCGCCTCCAAATATCTGTCCATTTCAGGATTCTTTTCTTCAAAAAAACTCATACCATTTTAATTTAAACAAATTTAAGGATTTTAAAGCTACTTTTTTAATTCAGGAAGAAGATAAAAAAAAGAGAGAAATTAATCTCCCTTACATGCATCTATATACTTTAAAAGTTTATTATATTGCTATACAATATTCTCTTATACCAGCACAAACCCATCCCGGGCAACACTTTGTTTGCAGGCTGGTACAAAATATCTGTGGATTACACCCGTTAATAGCACCTTGTACAGTTTTCATTTCTCCTCTTGAAAGTTTTTTGGAATTTTTCATAATAATTTTAGTTTAGTATTAATTTCCTACTCTTTAAGATTTTCGGACACCTCTGTTTTTATTTCCTTATATGGAGATTTAAATATACACATTCTTTTATTAATCAGACAATTATATCATACATATTTGATTAATAAATTAAAATTTTACATAACACAGGGAAAAACCCCATATAAAATACCGTAAAAACACGGATGGTATTTTTGTGGTATTAGTTATAAGTTTGCAGTAAGAATAAGGGGTAAAAACACTAAGAGAAAACATGATGATTGCAGGAGAGACACAAACTAACCATGAGAATCACACTAAAGTTGTACTGAAAAGTAGAACTGATTCTTCTGCAGCAAAAAGTAAGAAAGAAATATCCACTTCATTTTTGCAACGAATTATTTCGCTCCTGAAAAAGGAAGAATTAATTTGATTAAGAATAGATCCCGGCCACCTTCGGGATTTATTTTTGTTTTAAACGGTCGAATTCATTCCAAAAAATAAAGACAATCTTTTCTTCAAAAAAAATTGGCAGATTCTATTCCGAAACAGATTAACACATCATAAAAAAATCCCGAATTGCTTCGGGATTTGTAATGATATAGGGTGTAGTCATTATTTCTTAGGAGCGATATCCATCAGTTTCATAAACTCATCAAGTTTAGGCATAATGATGATTTCCGTTCTTCTGTTTTCTGCTCTTCCGGAAACGCTCATGTTAGTCGCTTTCGGGTTGTATTCAGAACGTCCACCAGCAGTAATTCTTGCCGGATCTACTCCAAACTGAGTCTGAAGAACTTTAGCAACTGAAGTACCTCTTAATGCAGAAAGATCCCAGTTGTCTCTTGGAAGATTTGGAGAGTTCAACGGAGCGTTATCCGTGTTACCTTCGATCAATACAGAGTATTTATCATAATCGTTGATTACTTTTGCTACTTTACCCAACACTTCCTGAGCGGCAGGCAGGATGTTGTAATCTCCTGTTTTGTATAGCATTTTATCAGAAAGGGAGATCATTACTACTCCTTTCAATACTTTTACCTGTACATCTTCATCAGATACATTATCCAAAGATCTCTTCAGTTTATTAGACAATGCCAGGTTCAAACTGTCATTTTTAGCATTACTGGAGATCAATTGCTTGATATAAGAATTGGAAGCATTGATTTCCCCTACCAGTTTATCAATGTTAGCAGAACTTTTTCCTGTGTTCGACAAACATGCATCAAGTGATGATTTTAAAGCATCATGCTGGCTTTTCAACAAGTTGTTTTCACCCGCCAATGCAGAGTTCTGAGATTTCAAATCCTGAATTTCTCTTTGTCTTTCTCCAATATTTTCAATACACTGCTTATAGTTTGTGCTCAAAGCATCATACTGCTTTTTGCTGACACAAGATGTCATCCCCAGCGCCATTGCAGAAACTGCTAAAATTTTTAAAATCTTCATAAATAATCATTTTTAGACTACTCAAAGTTAGGAAAATTCAATTGAATTATATCGGTTATCTTTGCATAAAAGAAATTCTCAACATATATGTTGAATAAATCAGCCTTTATCAGTCAGTTAAAAAATCTCGTTCACGAGCCGGAAAATCACACCTATCTTTTAGCGGTAAGCGGAGGAGCAGATTCTATGGTTCTGGCCTCATTGTTCAGGGATTTCAGGCAGGAAATTCAAGATGCCGGGTTTCAGTTTCAGGTAGCTCATATCAATTATAAACTTCGGGGGAATGATTCGGATCTGGATCAGAAAACAGTGCAGGATTTTTGTGAGAAAAATCATATAAAATTTCATTTGTATGAAGTTTCAGAAAAAGATCAGAAACCCGAAAACTCTATTCAGCTATGGGCAAGAGAGCTTCGATACGCCTTTTTTAAAGAAATTCAGGAAAAGGAAAAACTGGAATTTCTTGTTACCGCCCATCATCTTAATGACCAGCTGGAAACGTTCATTATTAATCTGTCCAAAGCTGCCGGCATTAATGGATTGAGTGGAATTCCATCGAATGATAATAACATCCTTCGTCCCCTTTTAAATGTTTCAAAAAAAGAAATTTACCAGTTTGCTGAACAGAATACTATTGAATTTCGGGAAGATCTTTCTAATAAAAAAAGTGATTATCTGAGGAATAAGATCAGGAATGAGATTTTTCCGGTGCTGATGGAGACCAACGATCATTTTCTGGAAAATTTCAGAAAAAGTTCTTTATATCTGAATCAAACCAAAGAGTTTGTACAACAACAGATCCAGGAGATAGAAAATCGCCTGACCGTATTTAACCAAAACTATAAAATCTTATCAAAGGGAAAGCTGGATAGTGAAAGTGATTTTGTAAAATTTGAAATTTTAAAGAAATACGGATTCAATCAGGAGGAAGAAATTCCGAAAATTTTTAAAGCCGGAAATAACAGTTCTTTTTTTTCAAAGGAATATCAGTTGATTGTCAACCGGGATGAACTCATCTTTATTGATAAAAGTGGAAAAAAGGAAACTCCGGAAGAAATAGTATTGATTGAACACTTTGATTTTTCTGAAAACCAGATGAGCATCAATCTCGTAGATGATATTGAAAACATTTCCGGAATCAATAAAGGATTTGAATGGGATTTCGATGCTGAAAAGCTTCAGTTCCCACTTCTTTTGAGGAAAAAGCAGGACGGAGATGAATTTTATCCGACAGCGTTTTCAGGGAAAAAGAAAGTTTCTAAATTTTTCAGGGACGAAAAATTATCTGCTTTGATTAGGGAAAAGATCTGGTTATTATGTGACTCCGGGAACCATATCCTGGGAGTTATCCCTCTCAGACAGGATCGCAGGTATCAGGCAGACAGCACTACTCAAAAAAAGATAACTGTAAAGTGGACAGAAAAACAACTAATTCGTTAGCTGTTGATGATTTTAAGAAAGACAGCAATATAGCTTTTGGAATTTTATACCAACAGTATTTTGGTTATACCCAGAAATTCATTCTCAAAAATAAAGGAAATCTTGAAGATGCAGAAGATATCTTCCAGGATGCACTGCTCATTCTTTACGAAAAGCTGAATGCTGATGACTTCAAAGTCCAAACCTGTCTGGGAAATTATATTATCGGAATTGTAAAAAATCTGTGGTTTAAAAAACTAAAAAACAGAAACTTTTATGTTGAGTCTCCTGAAAACTACTTCATGGAACATCGGGAGGAAATAAGTACGGCCATTGAAAATGAAAGATATTATTGGGAAAAGCTAGCCGGTTATATCAAGTCTATTTCCTCACATTGCCAGAATCTGATTCATGACATTTTTATCGAAAATAAAAGTATAGAGGAAATTCAGAATAAATATCAGTATTCCAGCAGGCATAATGCTCAGAATCAAAAATACAAATGTGTAGAGCAGATCAAAAGGATTAAAAACAATAGCATTTTTTCTACCTGACAATCAAATCATTAAAAAAATAATTTAATCTATGGGTGATTTTTTCATGAATCAGGGAACTTAATAAGAAAAGAAATATATGTTCAAAAAAATCATTTTGAGTTTTCTTATAGCAATAGGAATTTCATTACATGCACAAAGCACAGGCATCAGTTTTCAAAAAATTGATTTGGAGGCTGCAAAAAAAGTCGCAGCAAAAGAAAATAAACTGATCTTCATTGATCTGTTCACTACCTGGTGTGGCCCATGCAAGCTCATGGCAAAAAACACTTTCACAGATTCCAGAGTCGGAGAAATGTTCAACAAAAATTTTGTAAACCTGGCCATAGACGCGGAAAAAGAAGGCTTAAGCCTGGCCAAAGAATTTAAAGTAGTCAACTACCCTTCTTTTTTATTCCTGGATCCAAAAGGAAAACTGGTTCAATATGATTTCGGCTATTATAATGCTGAACAGTTTTTAGGCGTAGGAGCAGCTGTTATTGAAAAAAAAATGCCTCAGTCCGGTAAAACTTTAGATCAGGTAAAAGGAAAAATGATTGGAGATGAGATAGGTAATTTCAGTGCGAAAGATCATTTGGGAAATACATTTTCTTCATCAGCAGAAAACAAAAAACTGGTGGTTGTTTTTATTCGCGGACAATGGTGCCCTTATTGTAACAAATATATTGAAACATTACAGAATCTGGCTCCTGAACTGAAGTCGAAAAATGCAAAACTCGTTATTATTTCTCCTGAAAAACCGGAATTTATCGAAAAGACAATCAGTAAAACAAAGACCGATTATACCGTTTTATATGATGAAGGCTATAAAATAGCAGAAGCATTTGACGTCCTTTATACTCCTGACAGTGAAACTCTTAATTTATATAATTCAAAATTAAAGGAGGATTTTGCTGACAGCAGATCAGATCATTCCGGAAGACTTCCTGTATCGGCAACCTTCATCCTTAATGAGGATAAAGAAATTAAATGGAGGCATTTTGATACAGATTATAAAAAGAGAGCATCTGTAGAAGATATTGTAAAAAACCTGAATTGATTGGTCCAAAACTTTTATCATGACAAACGATCATCATAATACCACGTTGGCAAAATTGACAAAATCAATAATCACTTTAAATGATGAAATAAGTGATACCGCCATGGTGATGAAGGCAGAAGACGAAATATTTTTAGGCATCAGGCTTAAAAAAAGAAAGTTTCTAAATTTTTTAGGGACGAAAAATTATCTATTTTAGCGAGGCAAAAAATCCGGACACGCACTCATCAGGAAAAATACTGTATTTGACAGCTATCCTTCAGGGAAAACAGAAGATATGCAAAGAATGAGAAAACGAAATGGAGTCTCAAAACTTTAATGAAATGAACAATGAAATTTAGAAACTGGTTTTTATTAATTCTACTATTTTTAGCGACAGGAATTAATGCGCAGATAAAAAATCCTG